>JAEUTT010000354.1 GCA_016787165.1 Bacteroidia bacterium
TTACTGTAAAAGAGTACGAGCAACAAATTGATCGATTAAAAAATAACTTATTAATATACATTACAAATTCACGAAAAGCAATAAAAGAAAATACCGAAAATGTAGAAAAACAAATTGCATTTTATGTAAACAATATTAAAACAATTCCTCAAAAGCAACGCGAATTATTGAGCATTGAACGCAATTTTGATGTGAATCAAAAAATGTATTTATTCTTATTAGAAAAAAAATCAAATACAATTATTGCAAGAGCTGGTATATTGCCAGAAATAAAGGTGATTGAAGCCTCAAGGCCAATGGGAATTATAAGTCCGAATAAACGAAAAATAGCCTATTATTTTTTAATGATTGGTTTTATTGTTGGTTTAGGGATTGCTTTTATCCGCAATGCATTGTTCCAAACAATTGAGAATGTTCAAGAATTAAAAGCAATTACTAAATTACCGATAGTTGGCGAAATTTTATTGTCCTCAGATGCTGAAAAAGATTATATTCTTGTAGATAAAGATCCTAAGTCTGCTATAACCGAAAGTTTTAGAGGATTACGGACAAATCTTCAATACATGGCTCCTGACATGGATTCAAAAGTTGTATTAGTTACATCTTATAATCCTGGTGAAGGAAAAACCTTTTGTTCGGTTAATTTAGCTACGATATTAGCAAAGGCAGAAAAAAAGGTTTTGGTAATAGAATTGGATTTGCATAAGCCAAAAATTCAAAAAGCATTAGCAATGAGCTCAGATAATGGCGTGAGTACCATCTTAATTGGAAAATCTACAATTCAAGAAAGTGTGTTGCCTACTTCTATTGAAAATTTAGATGTTTTGCTGGCCGGACCAACACCTCCAAATGCTTCTGAAATTATATTGAGTGAGCGATTAAAACAGATATTAGATTATGGAAGAGCTAATTACGACTATGTAATTGTTGATACAGCTCCAATTGGACTTATTACCGATGCATTGGTGATTATGAAAAATGCTGACGTGTTATTATTTGTATTAAATGCAAAATTTGCGAAAAAGCCGATTGTTCAAATTACAGAGGAGTTGGTTGAAAAAAATAACATCAAAAATTTTGGATTTATTTTAAATGGAGTAAAAAGAAAACGGTCGAGATATTATTATAATTATGGCTATGGTTATGGCTATGGCTATGGTTACGGTTACGGAAATGCTTATGGCTATGGTTATGGTTATGGAAATTCAAAGCAAAAAAAATAAATTTAACTAAGCATAAATCATTCAAAGCTTGTGTTAGGGCAGTTTGGTAAAACATATAAACAAGTGTACTCATTGCTTCCTATTGATTTTCGAAAGAAAATAATTTGGATGCAAGTTCTGATATTACTAACCGGAATTATTGACCTTTTTGGCTTGGCTGTTTTTGTGCCCATCTTATCTGCAATAGCCAACCCTGAAATTATCAATTCAACTCCGTTGTTTCATTCTATAAAAAATTTTTTTGCAATTGATAGCACGAATAATTTTTTGTTGTTACTTTTTATAATCGCGTTTTGTTTTTTCTTGTTTCGTTCTGCATTCGTTTTATTTAGTCAGTGGGTTCAAAGTAAATTTGTTTTTCAATTAAGTGAATACATTGGACAAAAAACCTATCAGTATTATATGAATGTTGATTATCAATTGTTTCAAAAAAAAAATGCGGCTGAAATAATTAGAGAATTAACCATCAGTCCTCAGTTTTTTTCACGTTTTATTGTTATGCCCCTTTTTTTATTGGTTTCTGAGTTTTTTATTACCGCACTTGTAGTTGGTGGTATTGCATTATATGATATAAAAGTTTTTTTGTTGTTAATAGTAACTGTTTTTCCTGTTGCATTTGTTTTTAATAAATTAGTAAAAAAACGGTTGAAATTTTATGGCGAAGAACAAAATCGGCTAACCCCAAAATTATACTCGAATAGCAATAGAGGAATATATGGCTTTATTGATGTAAAACTTAGAAACAAAGAACATGTTTTAACGGATGATTATAGTAGCGTATTTCAAAAGTTGAACAAGATAAATGTAGTAACTACAGTATTAAATGTATTTCCTTCAAAATTATTTGAATTAGTTACTGTAGCCGGATTGTTAGTCATATTTATCTATGGCGCATTTTGGGCCGCCAATCCGGCTATTGTAATTCCTTTAATTGCAATTTATGCAGCTGCGGGCTATCGTATTATTCCATCATTGAGTAAAATTATTCCTGGTTTGATGCAGCTAAATCAATACTCCTATTTATTTAAAGTGTTTGAGCAACCTCTAAAATATCAAGCAAGTTCAGTTGTCAACGAACTCGAAAAAATTGAACTTTTGCAAGAAATACGAATGAATGAGTTAAGTTTTGCATTTAGCGAATCGACTAAAAATATTATTGAAAATTTTAACATTACAATAAAAAAAGGCGAAATAATAGGATTAATTGGTAAGTCGGGTTCCGGAAAATCAACTTTAGTAAAAATAATTGCTGGTTTTTTAAAACCATCAAAAGGCGTTTTAATGGTAGATGGTAGAGTAATTGATGATAACACAATTCGATCATGGATGAATCAGATAAGTTTTGTGCAACAGTCGCCCTATTTAGAAAAAGGCTCACTTGTTACCAACATTGCATTCTTAGAACAGAATCCGGATATAAGTAGAGTCAATAAGGTTATTGAAATGGCCTCATTAAGTACTTTGCTCGATGGCAAAAGTCCAGCAGAAATTATGATTGATGAGGATGGGAAAAATTTGAGCGGTGGTCAGAAACAACGAATAGTGATAGCCAGAGCATTGTATAACAATAGTAAACTAATAATTTTTGACGAAGCAACTTCCGCTTTGGATAATGAAACTGAGGAAGAGGTGAATGAAACGATAAAAAAATTAAAAGGTACAGGTGTTACCATCATTATTATTGCTCATAGATATAGTACATTAGTACATACCGATAGAATTATTGAACTTTCAGAGAAAGCAAGTTTTATAGAGTCAAATTATCAGACGTTACAACACAATTGATATTAATTTTTTATTTTAACTTTGGTATATTAAATTAAAATTACCTATAACATGAAAACAAAAGTACTTTTTCAAACTAAAAAGCAATTGTTACTACTTGTAGTTCAGTGTGTTTTTGTTAGTTCGTTTTTTGCTCAAGGATTTACATGGCAAGACTATACTTCGCCAACTACAATATACTCTGCCGTATTTGAAGGTAATTATATGTGGATTACAACGAGTGGCGGAGTAATAAAATTTGACACTGTTACTAAAAACCGCGAATATTTTAATCCTTATAATTCAGGCTTGCCATGCAATAATGTATTTTCGGTGGCTATTGATAATGCCAATAATAAATGGTTTGGTACCGGAGGAGGTGCTTCCGGATACTATGAAGCAACCGGTGCTGGAAGAGGTTTGGCAAAATACAATGGTTCTACTTGGACAGTTTATAATACATCTAATTCAGGTTTGCCCAACAACAGTGTTCGATGCGTATATGTTGATAATTCAAACGACATATGGGCAGGCACAAATGGAGGTGGAATGACAAAGTTTAATGGAACCACTTGGGTTACATACAAAAGAACAACATCTCCTTTGCCAAGTGATACCGTTTCTTGTATTGTAAATGATAATAACGGACTTAAGTGGATTGCAACATTCAGAGGAGTAGCATCCTTTGATGGAACCACTTGGACTATTTATAACAAAGCAAATTCAGGTTTGCCAGGGGATACTGTTAGAACAATTGCTATTGGACCTAATAATGAAAAATGGATAGGAACAAGCAGAGGCGTAGCTAAATTTAATGATACAACCTGGACTACTTATACCACATTAAACTCAGGCTTGCCTTACAGAAATGTGATTAGAATTTTACCGGAAATGGATGGAACGGTTTGGTTTGCAACCTATGGAATGGCCGAAACCTATGGAAGTGGTTTGGCAAAATTAGTTGGCACTACATGGACAACCTATTCAAGTTCAAATTCAAATTTACCTCGAAATAACGTGTCGATAATATTGTCTGATGCATCTGGAAAGCTATGGGTGTCAAGTGAAAGAGGACACAAAGCAGGGAAAGGTATGGGGCAAATGAATCGATTTGATAGAAATGTTTTGTGGGAAACGTTTGAAATATCCGATAATGAATTGATTGATAATTTCTTTTATACTATGGCAAAAGACCAAGCAGGTAATTTGTGGTTTGGTGGTGAAAAAGCAGGAGTAACAAAATTTGATGGCACTGTTTGGACAAATTATAATATTGAAAATTCTTCATTGGCTGACGATGATAATTATTCTATAAAATTTGATAATAATGGTGATTTATGGACTTCGCATGATAGAGGACGTATTTCAAAATACAATGGTGGAACTAGTTATACAACATTAAGTACACCTAATGGCATTAGTGACGATCCCTTTACTATTGCTTTTGATTCAAGCAATAATTTATGGGCAGGATGTCGAGGAACAGGTGTTTTAAAATACAATGGTTCAATGTGGACAAATTTCACAACATCCAATTCGGGCTTGCCTCATAATTATGTAAACCATATAAAAATTGACAATGCAGATAATTTATGGATTAGCACAAACAATGGATTGGCTCTATTTGATGGAACTACTTGGACTGTTTATAATACATCAAATTCCGGTTTACCATTCAATCAAGTTAGTCATGTTGAGATAGATCAAGCTAATAACAAGTGGATATCCACATTTGGTGGCTTGGCAAAATTTGATGGAACTACTTGGACTGTATATAAAACAAACAATTCAGGAATTTCTAATAATAAAGTTTATTGCGTTGCAATAGATGCCAATAATGTAAAGTGGATTGGAACCTGGACTGGTGCTTGCAAATTAGACGGAACAACTTGGACTACTTTAACTAATTTTTCAGGAGCTCCTTACCAATATGTAAAAGACATTGGCTTTGATAACAATGGTAATACTTGGTTAATGACTCAAGGGCAAGGATTGGTTGTTTATATTCCTGATGTATCTACATCTTTAAACCAAAGCAATATTCATCATGAAACAATTTATAATTATCCAAATCCTGTAAGTGATGAAACCGTTATTTCTTTTGCTTCTCATACAGCGGATTCGTTTGTTTTAAAGGTAGTTGATATCTCAGGACGAGAAATAAGTTTAAATTATACTTACACAATCAATAATGGAATTCATATATTTAAATTAAGTCCTAATAAATTAACACAAGGAATTTATTTTTATTCTGTTATTTCAAAAAGCGAATCAAAATCAGGAAAAATGCTTGTGTTAAGCAGCGGGTATTGATTGAAAAGGATTGATGTATGAACAAAAAAACGGTTTGGT
Source organism: Bacteroidia bacterium (assembly GCA_016787165.1). Lineage (GTDB taxonomy): Bacteria > Bacteroidota > Bacteroidia > 2-12-FULL-35-15 > 2-12-FULL-35-15 > 2-12-FULL-35-15. The sequence goes on from JAEUTT010000354.1 coordinate 5,340, forward strand.
TATTTACAGGAGGTTTTCCCTATTCTTATGGCGAAACACACATAGAGTCTGAAATACTAACGTTAAGCAAAGAGTTTGAAAAAATATATTTAATACCACCAGTAAATTTTAAAAAACAAACTACAAGAGTATTGCCTTCTAATACAGAGGTTATAATCCTTGCTGATCAGTTTAATGAAAATAAGAAATCGCTTTTTTTTTCAAACTTTTTTTTCATTCTCAAAACATTAATTGTTGAATTTGTTAAAACTCAAAATAAAAAAAGTTTTCTTTGCTATTTTAGAGAGTTTTCGAATCTGTTTTTACAACGAATTGCAGAAGCAGAACAATTGCAACATCTAATAACTTCAAAAGGAGATACTAATTATGCAGTTTTTTATTCTTACTGGTTTAGTGATTGGGCTACAGTAATGGGAATAGTCAAACATAGAGGAGTTATACCTTCTTTCGTTTCTAGGGCACACCGCTTTGATGTTTATGAGCATCTTACTTCAAAAAAAATTATTCCATTCCGACAGTTTCAACTTAAAATGATTGATAAAGTGCTTACCGATTCTCAAAAGGCAGCAGATTTTATGATTAAAAATACATCTTACCCATCTAAAATATCCTGTAGTTATTATGGTTCTGTGGATTATGGACTTAATCCATTTAACGAAAATGATGTTTTTAGAATAGTTTCTTGTTCAATTTTAATACCTAGAAAAAGAGTTCATTTAATTATTGAAACTCTTAAGCAGATTAATTTTCCTGTTGAATGGATTCATTTTGGTGATGGGGAATTAATGGAGGATTTAAAAAAATTAGCCATGGAATTGCCAAATAATATAACAGTAGATTTTAAAGGACAGGTTTCTAATACCGATGTGTTAAATTATTACAAAT
>JAEUTT010000355.1 GCA_016787165.1 Bacteroidia bacterium
TTGGGACTCCTTTTTTGTTGAAGAAATTAACAACTTAAAGCACAACTATTTTTTTATCTCTGGAACCTCCATTGAGCCCAACGCACAAAGTAGCTGCATGATTGAAAAAAATTATGGTCGAGATATTCAAACATTTGATGAACAAAAATTATTAGCCGAATACCAAACTTTACCAATGAATGATTGGCAAGGAGCAACTTGGCCTCCAAATATTGTACATAAGTCTATTTGGGACTTAGTTGGGGGATATAGTACCGAATTTACCCCTGGAATGTATTCTGACCCCGACTTTTCAATGAAATTATGGAATATTGGGATTCGTGATTTTAAAGGATTAAGCCAAAGTAGAGTTTACCACTTTGGCTCAAAATCGGTAAAGCGCATAAAAAAAAACCCAGGGTATTATAAATTCATTGCTAAGTGGGGAGTCACCTCCAGCACACTTACTACACACTATTTAAAAAGAGGAGAAAAATACACAGGCACCTTACAAGAACCCATACTTCCTTTTAAAGTAAAAGCAAAAAATTTTTTAAAGCGATTAAGTACTGCCTTTATGAAATTATAATCCTGCCAATTCCTTTTTGGTCCTTTTTTTGATTGAGACTAGTTTAAACATCAACACATGAAAAAATTTGTTTTAATTATCGGCTTGTTTTTAGCTTTTTTTGTTGTGAATAAATCATTTGCACAAACAATTGATAAAGCCGACTCACTTGGTTTGCCGGGTGATAACTTAAATTTATATGCCGTTTTAGATTTATTCCAAAACTCCGAAACATTTGAAGAATTTGAAAAAAAATTAAATCAAGAAGATTTTAAAATCAATAATCTTGATTTAAATAACGACAATAAAATTGATTATATAAAAGTAATTGACAACAAAACAGGCGACAATCATGCTATTGTTTTGCAAACTCCAATTAATGCAAAAGAAAATCAAGACATTGCCGTAATTGAAATTGAGAAAACAAAAGATGGTAAAATATTATTACAAATTGTAGGGAATGAAGATTTGTACGGTAAAGATTATATTATTGAGCCACAAGAAAATGACCCGGATAAAAAAGAAGCATTAACAAAAAATCCGGCCATAAAATCTGACACAACAATCGGTGCTGATGGAAAAACTGTTATTGTAAACAATTATTACACCACCAATAATTACAATACAACAAACAACAATTCAACGGTTAACTCAAATCGACCGGATAGGGTTTATGTTTCAGTAAATTATTGGCCAATGGTACGATACATATATACACCAAGTTATGTTGTATATGTATCGCCTTGGTATTGGTATAGCTATCCTGCTTGGTGGAACCCTTGGAATCCTTGGTTTTGGCACAATTACTATTGGCATCACCACAACCACCATCATCATTATTATGGTTGGTATCATCGTACTCCAGTTTATAGAACTGTGAATACGCATAACTATTATGGACAAAGAAAATCATCCTCAGAAACAGTGTATCAAAATCGACAAAAGGGAACATACATTAAAACATATGATTCTCCGGATAGAGGAAAACCAAACACACCAAATCCTGGGTACAAACCAAGCAACAAGCCTGCAAATAATAATTCACCAGATAGAGTGAAATCAGAAACAGCACCTGCAAATAAACCTGTAACAAAACCAAATTATAATAATTCGGCTCGACCAGAAACAAAACCTAATTATAATAAACCACAAACAAAGCCACAGCCTAATAATAATATAAATAATAAACCTGCAAATAAACCAAATTATAATAAGCCGCAAAACAAACCAACGACTCCAGCACCAATACCGCAAACGAAACCTAATACCACAAAACCTCAACATCAAGGAGGACAAAAAGGAAGACAATAAAAAAACCCCATGTTAACTAGTTAACATGGGGTTTTTTTTCTATCAATTCTTAATTAAATGTTGCTATAACCGTTTCGTTTCCTTTTACTTTTTGCTCTAAGCCTACTTTTACTTTTACTGATGTTGGTAGCAGCAAATCCACCCTGGAACCAAATTTAATAAACCCAAATTCGTTTCCCTGAACAGCTGTATCACCATCTTTACAATAATATACAATTCTACGCGCTAAGGCACCTGCAATTTGTCGAAATAACACCTCTTGTCCATTTTTATGCTGAACAACCACTGTTGTTCTTTCATTCTCTGTTGATGATTTAGGGTGCCATGCAACTAAAAACAATCCTGGGTGATATTTTGCATATTTAACAATCCCACCTATTGGAAAACGATTTACATGCACGTTAATGGGCGACATAAAAATAGAAATTTGCAAACGTTTGTCATTAAAATACTCTGTTTCAATCACCTCTTCTATTACCACCACTTTACCATCTGCAGGAGCTGTAATTGTGTTTTCATCAATAACAATTTTACGCGTTGGATTTCTAAAAAATTGAAGAATGGTAACTAATAAAAATACAGAAAGAGCATAACCTAACCATAAAACAATTGCCCATGAGCCAGCAAATGTATGTGTTAAAAAATTGATAATTGCAACTACTATAATTGTTAAAATAATGGATGGATAACCTTCTTTATGAATCATTTTGTTATTTATTTAATTGGAACAAAAATAAGAATACCTTTTAAATAATTGAGGTTTTCATTTTATTATGTTTAAGTTTTTTAATTGCACTAGCACCGTTTCTATGTCTTCCGATTTTTGTGTGCCCACTAACACTTTACTGCCATCTTTTAAAATAATTTGCAATCCTTTATTCCCCATTGTGTTAAAAGCTTTTCCATTGCGTATAGTATACCTTAACCCCCAACCACCATACTCCCAAAGTGGTTTATATTCACGAACAAAACATTCTGAAATATCTTCCCATTTAATCACATTCATTTTTGTATGAAACAAATTAAATTTATATCCAATTCCAATATCAGTAATTTCTGTTTTGAGTTTTAAGCTAAACAAAAGCAAAGCAATCAATGCTACTATTGAAATGCCAATACCGCTACCCCAAAGCGTATCCATATCAAAACCGTTGTTTGGATAAGAATCAACAATGGCTATCAATGGCAATAAAAAAATGAGCCATATCCACCATTGTTTAAATTTTTGTGTTTCAGAAAAATAAATCATTTTGTTTTTTTTCAAATTTACTAAAAACAATTCGCTCTATTTAAATCACGTATTGATTTTCAATCTATCTTTGTTTGTAAATATTTTAAAAATGCAAAAAATTAAAGTTGCGATTAACGGATTTGGAAGAATTGGAAGAATTACTTTCAGAATACTACTTGAAAGAAATAACATTGAAGTAGTGGCTATTAATGACCTTACCGACAGCACCACATTGGCTCATTTATTAAAATATGATTCTGTTCATAGAAAAATAAATGCAACAGTAGTTGCGGAAGAAAAAACGTTGATTGTAAATGGCAAAAAAATAAATGTTTATGCCGAAAAAGATCCGGTAAATTTACCTTGGAAGACATTAGGTGTTGATGTTGTAATTGAATCGACTGGATTTTTTTTAGACAAAGAAACTGCAGGTAAACACATTACAGCCGGAGCAAAAAAAGTGATTCTTTCTGCTCCTCCAAAAACAAACGACATTAAAACTGTTGTACTTGGAATTAATGATCATATTTTATCGCCCGAAGATGTTATCATTTCAAATGCTTCTTGTACTACTAATTGTGCAGCTCCAATGATTAAGGTGTTGGATGAAAACTGGGGAGTAGAAGATGGTTATATTACTACAGTACATTCTTATACTGGCGACCAACGATTGCATGATGCTCCGCATAAAGATTTAAGAAGAGCACGTGCTGCTGCTATATCTATTGTACCAACTTCTACCGGTGCAGCGAAAGCAATTACCAAAATTTTTCCTCATCTAAAAGGAAAACTAGGTGGTTGTGGGATGAGAGTTCCTGTTCCGGATGGGTCATTAACAGATATTACTTGTGTATTAAAAAAAGAAGCAACAGTTGAAGAAATAAATGCTGCGTTTAAAAAAGCAGCTGAAACTAATTTAAAAGGTATTTTGGAATATACCGAAGATCCGATTGTATCTATTGATATTGTAGGAAATACCCACTCATGTATTTATGATGCCGAATTTACATCGGTAGTAGGAAACATGATAAAGGTAATTGGCTGGTACGATAATGAGTATGGTTACTCTAGCCGACTAGCCGATTTAATTGTAAAAATTTCAAAGTAGTTTTTATTCCAAGGATTTTTGAAACTCTTCTATTGTCATTGCATCCGACAGTGAATAATTTCCAATGCGCGTACGACAAAGTGCGGTAAGATGAGCACCACTTTTTAGTGCTAATCCAAAATCACGTGCAAGTGAACGAATGTATGTTCCTTTACTACATACTACTCTAAAATCAACTTCAGGCAAAGCAATACGTGTAATTTCAAAAACAGAAATTTCTATTTCTTTTGGTTTTATTTCAGCTGTTTTTCCTGCACGAGCAATATCATAAGCGCGTTTACCATCAATTTTTATTGCCGAAAACAAAGGAGGTGTTTGTTGTATTTTTCCTACAAATTGGTTTGTTGTTTCACGTATTAATTCTTCCGTAATATGTTCTGTAGGATAAGTTGCATCAATTTCTTTTTCTAAATCAAAGCAAGGAGTTGTTGCACCAATATAAAAAGTGCCTGTGTATTCTTTTTCTTGTGCTTGATAGCTTTCGATGTTTTTTGTTTGCTTGCCCGTACATACAATCAACAAACCTGTTGCTAAAGGATCAAGTGTTCCTGCATGACCGATCTTAATGTTAGATGTTGGATGTTGGATGTTGGAGAAATTTCCAACACTTTTTTCCTGTGCAATTCTATTACGCTCAAAACTCTTAATCGCATATTTCATTTTATTGACCACCTGAAAGGATGTCCACGTCAATGGTTTATTGATTAATAGTACTTCACCTGCTCTAAAATCTTTCATGAGTATATTATGCGGTCATTTCTAATCCTGTGTACAAGGCATACACTAAAAACAACACACCTAAAACAATGCGATAGTATCCAAAATGCTTGAAACCATATTTATTTAAAAAGGCAATAAATCCTTTTACAGCAATAATTGCTACCAAAAATGCAACAACTGCTCCTATCAATAAAACAGTTATATCATCAGAATGAATATTGTCTTTTTCTTTTAATAAATCGTAACCCGATGCAGCAAACATAGTTGGGATGGCTAATAAAAAAGAAAATTCTGCTGCTTGTTTTCTATCAAAACCCGAAAATACACCCCCAAAAATAGTTGCTGCTGCACGTGAAACACCTGGTATCATGGATACACATTGTATCAATCCAATTTTTATGGCACCTTTATAAGTAATGTCTTCAATTTCTTTGTATTCTGATTTTTTTTGTTCGCTCCACTTGTCTAACAATATTAAAACTACACCACCAATAATAAGCGAAACGCTAACGGTGAAAGGATTAAACAAATAATGTTTAATCGTCTTGTATGCTAATATTCCAATGATACCTGTTGGTAAAAAAGCAACGAACAGCTTCATATAAATATCCAGTCCAACAAAAAAACGTTTAATATAAATAAGCAAAACTGCCATAATAGCGCCTAGCTGAATTACAATTTCAAATGTTTTTGCAAACTCTTTATCTTGTATATCCATTAATGAATCTGCTAATATCATGTGCCCAGTTGAAGATACAGGCAAAAACTCTGTTAAGCCTTCAATAATAGCAATAATAATAGCTTGTATATATGACATAAGAAGATGTAGGATAATGGATGTAAGATAATAGACAAAAGTCTTAAGTCTTTTATCTTAATACTTGCGTCTTTTTTAGTCTTTCGATTTTTTCATAATTCCCAACAGCACAATTACAAAGCCCGACAATATAACCAATGGAGAAAGGGTAATACGTCTAAAACTGAATATTTCTTCTTCGTTAAATACATTTGGATCATCTGAACCTCCGCCAATCATTAGCATATAGCCAATGATGACAACCAATATTCCTACAATTAATATTTTGTAGTTTTCTTTACCAAATGCAAATCCTGGTTTTTTAGAATTATTACTCATTTTAAATTTTATTTTAGTGTTACAAATGTAACCAATTTTGACAATTATGTTTGTTAAAAAAATGAAACGATACTAAAAATAAAGATCATCCGATTTTAGTCGTAAATACTTGCGTACAGCCAATGATGTGCTTATCCAGGAAATAACAATGCCTAATACCACCACAATTCCAAACAATGTTAAAAGCATATTTTGATCTTGTAATTCTTTCAGTTCGGGCAATTGTTTTTGTGTAAAATACAAAACACCTACTAACATTACAATTGCTATTAAAGCTCCATACACACCATGGCGGATACCAGCAAAAACAAATGGTCTGCGAATAAATCCTTGAGTTGCGCCCACCAGTTGCATTGTTTTAATAATAAAACGTTTGCTATAAATGGACAAACGAATAGTATTATTAATTAATGCCAGGGCAATAATCATTAACAGCGAACTAAAACCCAATATGATGAGGCTAATTTTTTGTACATTTTCATTGATCATGCTTACCAACGACTTTTGATAAATCACTTCTTTTACCAAGCGTGTATCTAGCATTTCTTTTTCAATCCATTGTAAGCTATCAGCATTTGCATATTCCGCTTTTAAATGAACATTGATAGAAGATAGCAAAGGATTAAAACCTAAAAAATCAATAAAATCCTCGCCCAAATCTTCTTGTAATCGTTCTGCAGCTTCATCTTTTGTAACAAACTCTGTTGATTTTGCATAATCAGATGCATCAATTGTTTTTTGAAGTTTCGCAACATCTACTTCTTTCGCATTTTCATTTAAAATAACCTGAAAGCCGATATTTTCTTTTACATTATCTGCTAATTTACGTGTGTTAAGAATAATGATTCCCAGCAAACCCAACATAAATAAAACCAATGAAAGACTCACAATAGTAGTAAAAGTAGAGCCTGTTAATCTGCGTTTTGAATATTTATCTGACACCTTTTATTTGTTTTTAAATGGATTTAATCACAGCTAAATTAACCATAAAACAAAGGAGCATTTTTAAAAATTAAAATTGAAATAAACAATCGGGCGTTAATAACCTTTTATTTCTTTTTTCCTTTTCCCTGATTCCCACTATTATTGCCTTTCCCTTGGCCAGAACTTTCTTTAGCCCCTTTTGATTTCATTGATTTTTTCATTGCATGAAATTCCGGAGAGCCTGGCTTTATTCCCATTTCTTTGGCCATTGCACCCCAACCTTTTGATTTATTTGCCGAATAGGTTTTTACTACATCATCAAAGGGCTTGTTCGCTGATACCGAAAGCTGTGCAGCCATGTAAATATCTCCTGGAGCCAGAATTTTTAATGCAGCATCTACCTTCGAACCTACAATATTGAAAGTGCTTACTACATTATTATGGAACGCTGTAATATCTTTTAATGCTTGATTATGAATACTTGTAAGCATATTGTCAATTTCTGGATCACCTACTGTTGCTGTAAATTTAATAATTTGAGCTTGTGTTGAAGCTCCAAAAGCTAGCATTACAAACAGTGCAAGAAAAATTTTTTTCATAGTAATAGGGGTTTAGTTTTTCTCAAATATACGCATTCGAAAGCCAATATAAAAGAGGTATTTTGTATATTCGCTGCTCGAAAAAAGAATAAAAAAACATAATGGAATACAATTTCAGAGAAGTAGAAAAAAAATGGCAACAGTACTGGGCCAACAATAAAACATTTAGAGCAGAAGATAAATCATCTAAACCAAAATATTATGTATTGGACATGTTTCCTTACCCTAGTGGAGCTGGTTTACATGTTGGGCATCCATTGGGTTATATTGCCTCTGATATTTTTGCACGTTTCAAACGCTTAAAAGGATTTAATGTTTTGCATCCAATGGGTTACGACTCTTTTGGATTACCTGCCGAACAATATGCTATTCAAACTGGTCAACATCCCGAAATTACTACCAAAACAAATATTGCACGCTACCGCGAACAACTCGATAAAATAGGATTTTCTTTTGATTGGGATCGTGAAGTTCGTACTTCTAATCCTGATTATTACAAATGGACACAATGGATTTTTATCCAACTGTTCAACTCGTGGTACAATAAAAAAACAAACAAAGCCGAAAACATTTCTACACTTATTGCTTGCTTTGAAAGCAATGGATTTAAAGGAACA
>JAEUTT010000380.1 GCA_016787165.1 Bacteroidia bacterium
GATGTAAAGGCAAGAATACTTTTCCAAAACAAGCAGAGAAAGTTAGTGTAGGTTCTGTAATTCCTACTTCTGTTCCAGCAACTTTAGCAGTATAGCCACTAATAAAATGATACATTGCTTGTCCGGTAGTTAATTTGCTTATTGGAGGTAAAACTCCATAAGCATCACAAGTTAAAAAGAATATGTTTTTAGGAATATTACCAACAGAAGGCTCTACAGCATTATCGATAAAGTTAATCGGGTAACCAACACGTGTATTTTCTGTTTTAGTAATGTTTGAAAAATCAACTGTGGCTGTATTTTCGTAAAACTCAATATTTTCTAATAAAGCACCAAATTTAACAGCACCAAAAATTTGTGGTTCTTTTTCTTTAGTTAAGTCTACACATTTTGCGTAGCAACCACCTTCAAAGTTAAATACTCCATTTTCGCTCCAACCATGCTCATCATCACCAATTAAACCACGATTAGGATCAGCAGATAAAGTTGTTTTTCCTGTACCAGACAATCCAAAGAAAATTGCAGTATCACCATCTTTACCAATATTTGCAGAGCAATGCATTGATAAAACACCTTTTTCGTGAGGTAAAATATAATTTAACAACGAAAAAATTCCTTTTTTAATCTCTCCAGTATAACCAGAACCACCTATTAAGATGATTTTTTTAGTCATATTAAGGATCGTGAAATTGTGTTGACGAGTACCATCGATTTCTGCTGTAGCTCTAAAACCTGGAGCATTGATAATTGTCCATTCTGGATCAAAATTCATGATTTCTTCATGCGTAGGGCGCATAAATAAATTATTGGCAAATAAGTTTGACCAAGGATATTCTGTGACTACACGAATATTTAAACGGTATTTAGGGTCGGCACAAGCATATGAATCTCTTACATATACATCCTTCCCTGACAAATAAGCACAAACTCTGTTGTATAATAAGTCGAATTTATCTGAATCAAATTTAAAGTTAACATCGCTCCACCAAATAGTGTCTTTGGTTTTATCATCTAATACAATAAATTTATCTTTTGGTGAACGTCCTGTAAATTCTCCTGTATCCACAGCTAAAGCGCCTGTATCTGTTAAAACACCCTCTCCTCTTAAAATGGTATCTTCTACAAGCTCTGCTACATTTAAATTCCAGTATGCTGCTTGTACATTTCCTAATCCTAAAGTTGCAATAGTTGCATTTTTGGCTTTAATTCCAAATTCGTTCATTTGTTCTACTTTTGGTTATACAATCAATGATTTTTGAGAATACAAAAGTAACAAAAATTGAAGTACAGCAATTCTGAGAAAATGATTTATTGTTTTAAACAGGAACATTTAGCCCAAAACATTAATCCAAAATACTAATTACCAATGAATTAAACGAAATATTCAAAATATAGCTTTAATCAAAATGTTGATAATTTGAGTGCTAAAAAGGTAAATTTTAAGGCATTTTAAGCCCTAAAAAGATAAAAAAAGACTATTTTTTAACTAAAAAATGTGCTTTTAATCTTTTTTTAGGTTTTTTTTGAAATTATTAATAAACCAATAAATGTGCATAGTCCATTTATTAACAACAATTCATATCCAAACTTATAACCACCAAACCAATGTTCTGAGTTTTCTCTTAGCAAATATGAAAACAACACAGAAAGCACCGAAATTAAAGGCACCCATTTATCTGTTATCTTTAGCTTAGTAAATAATCCGAAAGCAAATAAACCTAAAAGTGGACCATAGGTATACGCTGCAACAGTAAAAATAGCATCCAACACAGAGGTTTTAGGAACAATTTCACACAACAAAATTGTTATTAATAACACAAATGCAAACCCGATATGCACCAAATGTCTTACATTGGTTTTCTTCTTTTCAGAAAAGTGCTCTTTCTCATCTATTCTTAAAAAATCGATGCAAAATGAAGTGGTTAAGGTTGTTAAAACCGAATCGGCACTTGAAAAAGTAGCTGCTGTTAACCCTATTATAAAAATAACTGCAGCAAATACTCCTAAATGCCCTAATGCCAATGTAGGAAATACCTTATCCGTAATTACCTTTCCTGTTTCAGCATTAATAGGCAATTCAATCCCTTGTTTGTGAGCAAAAATATAGAGCAATGCCCCTAACGACAAAAAGAATAGATTTACAAAAACAAGAACAATGCTAAACCAATAAATGTTTTTTTGAGCATCTTTTAAGCTAGGGCAACTTAAATTTTTCTGCATCATATTTTGATCTAATCCTGTCATTACAACGGCAATAAAAGCTCCACTTAAAAACTGCTTAAAAAAGTATGATTTTTCTTTCCAATCCCAGAAAAAAACTTGAGAATATTTACTGCTTTTTACTTCTGTAATAACATCCATAAAGCTAAAATCTAAACTACTCATTATAGCTGTAATGGATAATATTACTCCTAATAATAGTAATCCCGATTGTAACGTATCTGTCCACACCAGTGTTTTAATCCCACCACGATAAGTGTACAATAGCATTAAAATAATTATTATAGCAACCGTAATAAAAAATGGAACACCATAGCTATCAAAAACAAAAAGCTGAATAACTCCTGCTGCTAAATATAAACGTAAGGCGGCACCAATGATTCGTGATATTAAAAAATAAAATGAGCCTGTTTTTTGCGAATACAAACCAAATCGTTCATTTAAGTAACTATAGATGGATGTTAAATTCAAACGGTAATACAATGGCAATAAAACTCTAGCAATAATAAAATAGCCAACCAAATACCCCAACACCATTTGCATGTATGAAAATTGGCTAGATGCTACTGTACCTGGAAGCGAAATAAATGTAACGCCCGATAATGAATCCCCAATCATTCCAAATGCCACAGCATACCAAGGCGATGATTTATTTCCTAAAAAATAAGATTCATTGGTAGCATTACGAGATGTGTACCAAGCAATCATCATGAGCAAAGTAAAATAACATAATATACTTAAAATAATTAGTAGTGGTGACATCTCCTTTTAAAATTAGTGATAGAACAAATAAAATGAATAAAACCTCTACCTTTGCAAACAATGATTTTAGTATATTAACAAAGTTTTTCACATCTTTCGATTTAAAACAAAATCATTATCTAATTTTAAAATAAATTATGTGTGGCATTGCAGGAATAATTGCATTTAATGATGAAGGAAAAAGCTACTTATCGAAAATAAGTGCTGCCACCTACGCTTTGTTAAAACGCGGGCCAGATGGTGAAGGACTTTACTTTGATAAAAACTGTGCTTTAGGACACCGCAGATTATCCATTATTGATACCAGCAATGCAGCCTCACAACCTTTTACTGATTATACAGGCAGATATACTATTGTTTTTAATGGTGAATTATTCAATTATAAATTACTACGAAAAGAGCTAGAAAATAAAAGTGTACATTTTAAATCACAAAGCGACACTGAAGTGCTTTTATACCTATATATTGCTCATCAAGAATTGTGTTTAAATATGTTAGATGGTGAATTTGCATTTACTATTTATGACAAAGAAAAAGAAACATTGTTTATTGCTCGCGACCGATTTGGAATAAAACCACTTTATTATTATCAAGATGAAAATCGCTTTGTTTTTGCATCCGAAATGAAAGGTATTATTGAATTTGACATTCCAAAAGAAATTGACAAAACTACCTTACAAACATACTTTCACCTTAATTA
>JAEUTT010000400.1 GCA_016787165.1 Bacteroidia bacterium
CAACTTTTCTGGAGCTAATCGATGATCAACATCGTTTGCTTCCCATAATTGAAAATTAACCACCTTTTCATCGCGAACAGTGCCCCCACAATCAATAAAGTGCTTGGTAATTTGCCCCACCTCTGTTACATGAAAATGAACAGGAACAGGCAAACCGTTTGGTTGAATAAAATTAACAGCATCTAATAATGTTAATTGTTGTTTAAATTCGGATAGTTTCATTTTTTAATAGATTAAACGTTATAAATAATTTAATTGATATATATAATAGAATATGCTTAGCAACATTTCGTTTTCATTAATTCAAAATTCATTTTGAAAAGTTCTGAAAATATTTCCTTTGCTATTTTCCAATTTTCCTTATCAATGCAATAACATACTCTTGGTCCATCAACTTCACCATTTATAAGACCTGCACTTTTTAATTCCTTCAAATGTTGAGAAACCGTTGATTGCGACAAAGGTAAATGCTCAACAATATCGTTACAGATGCATGATTTTTGTTCAGCTAAGAATTTTATAATAGCAACACGAGCCGGATGAGATAATGCTTTTGCAATTTCAGCTGCTTTTATTTCATCGGTTTCAAAATCTAATTTTTTACTATATGCCATCATTTTTATTTTATATCGCAAATATACGATTATATAATTTCAAAAAACAAGAAAAATTTGTTTTTTTTCTAAAAAAATAATTTTATCTTATCAATAAAGGATTGCGGGGCTGAACAAGGGCGATTAGTTTTCATATCAATAAAAACCAATGTTGTATTTCCAGTAGTTAAGAGTTCATTTTTTTGATTAAAAATTTCATAGTCAAATGTTATACGAACTGTAGGAATTTCTTTAATAGTTGTTTTTATAATTAATAAATCATCATAAAAAGCAGGTTTATGATACTTTAAATTACAGGTGTATACAGGCAGCATAACGCCATTATCTTCCATATCCTTATAACTCGAACCTAGTTGGCGTAAAGCCTCTACCCTACCAACTTCAAAATACTGAGTATAATTACCATAATACACATAACCCATCCGGTCTGTTTCGGCATACCTTACTCTTACTGTAGTTTCTGAAATATACATAGTTATAAAATTATCGATTGAATATACGAATTAAATCAATTGAATTCTCATAAAAAATAAAAATAATTTATCTTTTTTATAACAGGAAATCACGTGCAATTGCTTATAATTGTATGAGAAAATTAAACAAGCATACTCCCCATGAAAACCAATATAAAACAGTTTATCTGTTTACTCTTCTTTTTTTATTTATTTGAAAGCTGCAACACTTCAACTAAAGTTATTAAAATTGAAAAATCAGTAATTGAGCTCAATCACACTTCCGAAACGGATACCACATTTGAAAAAATAGTAAATCCATACAAAACAAAAATGGATGCAATTATGAATGAAATATTAATTGTATCTGACCAAGAATTATTAAAAGGGTTACCAGAAAGTGGCTTAGGAAATTTTGTATCTGATGCGGTTTTAAAAAAAGCAAACGATAAATACAAACCTACGGATGAAGCACCTGCAAATATCTGCCTTTTAAACAATGGAGGATTAAGAGCTCAATTACCCAAAGGAAACATTACAAGAGGAAATGTATTTGAGCTAATGCCCTTTGAAAATAGTATTGTTATTTTAACATTATCAGGTGAAAAAACCAAACAGCTTTTCGAATCAATAATTGCTATCAATGGTGCTCCATTTTCGGGGGCAACTGTAAAGGCAAAAGGGAAAAAAATGACAGAATTAAAAATCAACAATAAAGACTTTGACGTTACAAAAACGTATAAGGTCGCAACTTCCGATTATTTATCAAGCGGAGGCGACAAATATGATTTTTTAAAAAATCCAATTAAAACAGACACTTTAAATTATTTATTACGTGATGCTATTATTGATTTTTTAATAGAAGAAAATAAAAAGGGGAACACATTAAAATATGTAACAGATGGAAGAATTAAATTTGAATAGCCGAAGAAGTTTTTTAAAGAAAACAATTATGGGAAGTGCTGGAATATTTGCATTAAATGCTATTCCGACAGAAGCATTTGCAAAAACAGATTTAGTAAAACTAACTATTTTGCATACCAATGATGTTCACAGCCATATTGATCCATTTCCTGATAATGATCCAAAATATCCTGGACTTGGAGGCGCAGTTAGAAGAGCAGCTTTAATAAAAAAAATTCGGGCAGAAGAAAAAAATGTTTTACTACTGGATGCTGGCGATATATTCCAAGGCACTCCCTACT
>JAEUTT010000428.1 GCA_016787165.1 Bacteroidia bacterium
TTGAATCTACTTTGGTAAAGAAATCATCTAATGAAGCGCGTCCTGTTAATTTTTTACCGGTATGATCATATCCATACATGGTAGTAACAGAAGCTGTATTTCCAATATTTAATAAATCGGCAGCACTAAACATATCCAAATTATAAGTTGATGGATCATACGAATCGATATCAATCCAATCAGTTCCATTTGGATCATATCCTAAAGCTTCACGGATACTTTTTGCAAATTGACTTGCACTTCCATCATTGTATCTATCAAAGCTATAAACTGGCAAATCAAAACCTTGAACATTGGTAGTACCTAAATAAATAGGATCATACAAAGAATCGTCTTTTAAATCAGAAATATGAGCATTTGCTAATTGACGCATACGTGTCCATAATCCAATCGCAGACATTGAATACGCTCTTTCTGTTCTTTGCTCATACTCAAAACCTAACTGAATAGCATGTTTTTTAATATCCGCAGAGAAGTTTGCAAACACACGGAATTGTGATCTATCAGAATAATTATAACCACCGTACTGGCGACCAGTATTGTACCATAATGAATAAATATTACGAGGACGATCTCCATTCATCATTCCCAATCCTTGTTGTACATCTACCCAACTAGTAGGATTTGGATTGTACTCATAAAACTGGTTTGTATAAGCCGCTCCACTAGCATTTAAATCACTTGGAGTAAAAGTTAAACTTTCATTTTGAAAACCTGTTAACCAAACACCAATAGCAGTATCAGCAATACCATCGCCATTTAAATCGTATTTATCTCTAATTCCTGGTTCAAATGTAGGAGTAATTGTTTGATTAAATTTACCAATGTAACCATAATCAAAAGCTCTGTCTTTATGTGTATCATCTTGAGTTCTTGATGTTGTTTTTGCATAACTTGCTTGTAGGGTAAAGTATGCGTTTTTAATTACGGAAGATGATTTTTCTTCTTCTGAAGCAGTGTTTGCATTAAATTTTTGCGTCACTTTTGCAAATACGCGCCATGTATTATCAATTGTTTGAGAGTTATTGCTAGGGTTAAATAAAGCATATTCATAAATAAAATCATGTTTTTTACCATAATCAACCGATCCACCAAGAGTAATACCCATATTAGCAGTTGGTTGGTATTGCACTTTACCATTTAATCGTAAAGCAACTTGTCCTACGTTGTTTCTTGCTTTAATTTTTTCTAAATCTTCAGCTTTTACATATTCTGAATTTAATACATAACCAGACGATTGTGATGAAGGACGTAAAGGACGATTTTCTAATTCAGTTAGTTTGTCTTTTTTTACTTGATAAAAACCAACAGCTGATGGATTAGGATCTTTTTCACTTACAGCCTCACCAGATACACTAAATCCTAAAATTGATTTTTTAATTCCACTTGCTGAATCTTTTTTAGTTAAGATAGGACCACTTACAGAGAAACCAATGAAGTTATATCCAAAAGCATCTAAACCTCTTGATTTTCCATCTTTTTCTCCTAAACCAGAAGAAATAACCTCTATCCCGCCATTGTATTTACTTGCAGGACCTTTTGTTGTAATAGCAATAATACCACCCGTAGCATCACCATACTCAGCAGGTGTACCACCCACAATTGTTGTAATTTGATCAACAGACGATTGAGGAACAGAAGAACTTCCAATAACTTTTTGACCATCCACATAATATGCAGTACCATCTGAACGAGCACCACGTACATTTAAATCTCCACCTTCATCCTGTTGGTATACACCAGCAGTTGTAGAAGCTACAGAGTTAATGTTTTTAGTTGCCATGTTTTTATACTCTTCGGCAGTAACAGTTCCTCCCGATTTTGTATCTGGGTCAATTAATGGCTTGCTCCACTCAACAATTTCTACTTCTTGTAATTGTTGACCAGCAGTCATCTCTAAATTTAAGTGAACTGTTTTACCTACTGTAAGTACAACATTATCTATTTGTACTGATTGATACCCAACATAGGTTCCTTTTACATTATATCGACCAGGATTCAAAGGCTTAATTAATGCCTCACCATCAATATTAGTTGTACCAACTCCTACTTGAATACCTCCCATTTCTACAACTACGTT
>JAEUTT010000429.1 GCA_016787165.1 Bacteroidia bacterium
GTTTAAAGCACAACGTGTTTCTACTGTTTTAGAAAGTATCAGTTATCAAGTTGGGCGAACAGGTGCAATAACACCTGTTGCTAATTTGAAACCAGTATTACTTGCCGGAACTACTGTAAAACGAGCATCATTGCATAATGCCGACATTATCGAAAAATTAGATGTACGCATTGGCGATACTGTTTTTGTTGAAAAAGGAGGAGAAATTATTCCTAAAATTATTGGTGTAGATGAAAGCAAACGACCTATTGGTAGCGGAACCGATTTGTTTGCAACAACATTACTACCTACAAAATACATTACACATTGCCCTGAATGTGGAACCGAATTAATTCGATTTGAAGGAGAAGCCAATCATTATTGTCCGAATGAATTGGATTGCCCACCCCAAGTAAAAGGTAAAATGGAGCATTTTGTTTCGCGTAAAGCCATGAATATTGATAGTTTAGGTGGTGAAACGATAGCTCAATTGTATGATGCAGGATTAGTGAAAACAATTGCCGATATTTATGAATTAAAAAAAGAAAATTTGTTAGCACTTGAGCGTATGGCCGAAAAAAGTGTAAATAATTTATTAGAAGGCATTGAAGCTTCAAAATCGATAACATTTGAACGCGTTTTGTATGCGATAGGTATTCGACATGTAGGCGAAACTACAGCAAAAAAATTAGCTTATTATTTTAAATGCATTGACGCTATTGCTAAAGCAAGTATTGATGAGTTAATTGAAGTAGGTGATATAGGCGAAAAAATTGCAACTGCCATTGCCAATTATTTTAAAGAGCAACGAAACATTGAGCTTATTCAACGATTAAAAAAATATGGCTTGCAGTTTGAATTATCAGAAGAGCAACTCATCTCTACGAGTGATAAATTAAAAGATTTAACCTTTGTTGTTTCTGGTGTATTTAGTAAATTTTCGAGAGATGATATTAAAAAAGCAATAGAGCAAAATGGAGGTAAGAATGTAGGCTCTATTTCAGGAAAAACTAGTTTTGTAATTGCTGGAGAAAACATGGGGCCAGAAAAATTAAAAAAAGCTGAAAAGCTGGGTATTCGAATTATTACTGAAGACGAATTTGAAAAAATGATAAACTAATATGAGTGTTTTAAAAAATATAAAATCAGCTATTGCCAATAGAGCACTCAATAAGGAGTTAGTTCAGCATAAGCGTGAATTAAAACCATTTAAATTTAATTTTTCTGAAATCAGAAACGTTGGAATTTTATTTGACTCTTCCAATCCTGAGGATTTTGAATTGGTAAAACGTTATGTGGTTTATTTGCGTGAGCATACTAAAAAGGTGAAAGTAATAGGCTTTTTTAGCTCTAAAAACATTCCTTCACTTACTTATTCAAAATTAGAATACGATTTTTTTTCTTTGAAAGAATTAAACTGGTTAGGTAAGCCTACAAGTAACATTATTGATAATTTTATAAATGAAGAGTATGATTTGTTAATTGATTTAAATATTCACGACCACTTTGCTTTAAAATACATAGCATCACTTTCAAAAGCAAAGTTT
>JAEUTT010000447.1 GCA_016787165.1 Bacteroidia bacterium
CTGATATGCTTAAAAAATTGGCAGAAAAAAAGTTGATTCATTATCAAAAATATCAAGGCGTAACACTTACCAATAAAGGTGAAAAGGTGGCTTTAAACATTATAAGAAAGCATCGTTTATGGGAAATGTTTTTAGTAGAAAAATTAAATTTTAAGTGGGACGAAGTACATGATGTAGCCGAACAATTAGAGCATATAAATTCGGATAAACTGATTGAACAGATAGATAAATTTTTAGATTATCCTAAAAGCGATCCACATGGCGACCCAATACCTGATGCCAATGGAAAATTGCAGGTTCAAAAATCAAAACCTTTATCAGCTTATTCCGCGAGCGATATTTGTGTAATGACTGGTGTGGTAGATCATTCTCCAGCTTTTTTGCAGTACCTAGATAAGATAAATGTATCACTAGGATTTGAAATTAAAATAAAAGATGTGGTTGAGTTTGATAAGTCGTTACAAATAGTTGTAAATAAAAAAAACACCTTTTTTATTAGCAATGATGTAGCAAAAAATATTCTAGTAATAACAAGATAATAATGGAAAATATTTATTCATATTTAAAATCTATAAACCCAATTTGGGCTGCATTTATAGCAACCACATTTACCTGGTTTTTAACAGCCATGGGAGCTTCTTTGGTTTTCTTTTTTAAAAGCATTAACCGTAAAATTATGGATACGATGCTTGGATTTACAGGAGGTGTAATGATTGCTGCTAGTTTTTGGTCGCTGTTGGCGCCAGCAATTGAAATGTCTGAAGGGCAATCCTTGCCATCTTGGTTTCCACCTGCAGTAGGTTTTGCTTTGGGAGCTATTTTTTTATTTGTTTTGGATAAAATTATTCCGCACATGCATTTAAATTTTAAAGAACATGAATCAGAAGGAATAAAAACAGATTGGCACAAAACCACTTTACTGGTTTTAGCCATCACACTGCACAATATTCCCGAAGGTTTAGCTGTTGGTGTTGCTTTTGGAGCTGTTGCCGCTAACTTACCTCATGCCGATATTGGTGCTGCTGTAGCCTTAGCTATTGGTATTGGAATTCAAAATTTTCCGGAAGGAACTGCTGTAGCAGTACCATTGCGTAGAGCAGGATTAAGTAGGTTTAAAAGTTTTTGGTGGGGACAATTATCTGCTGTAGTTGAACCTGTAGCCGGTGTGATAGGTGCAGTAGCTGTTTTGTATGCTCAACCTGTATTGCCTTACGCTTTATCATTTGCAGCAGGAGCAATGATTTATGTGGTAGTAGAAGAAGTTATCCCTGAAACACAACGTGATAAATATACCGATTATGCAACGCTTGGTTTAATTGCCGGATTTTTAGTGATGATGATTTTAGATGTAGGTTTAGGATAAACAGTATCTTTGCTGTTAGTTATGAGTTCGGAGAATACCATCAATATAAAAAATAAGCGTGCATCATTTGAATTTTCTTTCATTGATAAATACATTGCCGGAATACAATTAACAGGCACTGAAATAAAATCAATTCGTGAAGGAAAGGTTGTCATTAATGATGCTTTTTGTGTATTCAATAAAAATGAATTACACGTTCGTAATCTGCACATTGCACACTATTTTAATGGAACTTATAATAATGTGGAAGAAAAGCGTGATAGAAAATTATTGCTTAATCGACAAGAATTAAATAAGCTACAAAACAAGCTAAAAGATCAAGGCTTAGCTATTATTCCATTACGACTGTTTATTTCGGATAAAGGTTATGCAAAGCTTGAAATAGCTTTGGCTAAAGGTAAAAAAACAGTAGATAAACGAGAAGATATTAAAAAACGTGACACCGAACGAGAAATGAATAGGAGACTAAAGTAAATA
>JAEUTT010000484.1 GCA_016787165.1 Bacteroidia bacterium
AATAAAACAAAAGTGTTGAGTGCTATTGTAGTTGTTACTTTGTTGCTGTCTACAAAAAGCGGAATAGCACAAACGGTTACTACTGCTGCGGTAGGTGGTTATTTAGGATTGAGTAGTGGATTATTTTATACTTTACTTGCGGTTATTGGATTTGAAATTCTTGTGATTTTAGTTTTAGTAAATAGCATTCAACTGATAGTGAAGCCTGAGGTTGAAAAGCTGAAAGAATCTAAAAAAATAACAAAACAAGAACCTTCATTCTTAGATCAATTTAATGCCTCTGTTGCAATTGAAAAAGAAGCAGACATATTGATGGATCATAATTATGATGGAATTAAAGAGCTAGATAACGATTTACCACCATGGTGGAAATATGGTTTTTATTTAACCATTGTATTTGCATTTATTTATTTAGTTCATTATCATGTTACTAGTACAGGCGATTTGCAAGCAAAAGAATATGATAAATCAGTAGAAGCTGCAAAAATTGCAAAAGAAGAATACGCTAAAAAAGCAGCTAATAATGTGGATGAAAATTCTGTAACATTAATAACAGATGTTGCTGAAATTGAAAAAGGGAAAAATATATACATGGAAATGTGTGCTGCCTGTCATGGTAGAATGGGTGAAGGAGGAATAGGACCGAATCTTACTGATGAGTATTGGATACATGGCGGAAGTTTAAAAAATATTTTTGCTTCTATTAAATATGGTTGGCCAGAAAAAGGGATGAAATCATGGCAAGCAGAATACTCACCAGTAGAAATTCAATTACTTACTTCTTATATTAAAACATTAGTAGGAACAAATCCTGCAAATGCAAAAGAAAAACAAGGCGACTTGTATACAGAAGAAAGTGTAACAGATTCAATAGCAGTAGATAGCGTTGCTTCAATAGTGGTAGTTGATACTACTGCAAAAAAATAATGTATGAATGATCAAAAAAATGCGAATGCCGACTCCTTTAGAGATAGCATTGCAACGATAAAAGACGGGAAGAGAAATTGGATATATGCACAAAAACCAAAAGGTGCATTATATAACAAAAGAACTATTTTGAGTATTTTATATCTGGTAGTGTTTTTTACACTACCATTTATAAAAGTTGCAGGAGAGCCGCTCTTTTTAATAAACATTCCTGAACGAAAATTTATTTTGTTTGGAGCAATTTTTTGGCCACAAGATTTATTCTTGTTTGTATTAGGAATGTTAGTTTTTATTTTGTTTGTCGTTCTTTTTACTGTTGTTTTTGGTCGCGTTTTTTGTGGTTGGGCATGTCCTCAAACTATTTTTATGGAAATGGTTTTTCGCAAAATTGAATATTGGATTGAAGGAGATGCTTCTCATCAAAAAGCATTAAACAATAAACCTTGGGATACTGAAAAAATAATAAAACGAGGTAGTAAAGTAATTTCATTTTTTATCATCTCTTTTATTATTGCCAATACATTTTTAGCGTATATCATTAGTGTTGATGAATTGTTTTTGATGTATGAGCAAGGTATAGCAAAAAATGCTGGAACATTTGTTTCACTGTTAATTTTTACAAGCATTTTTTTTGGTGTTTACTTATGGTTTAGAGAGCAAGCCTGTATTGTAGTTTGTCCGTACGGGAGATTACAAGGGGTGTTGCTAGATAAAAATTCTATCGTTGTTGCTTATGATTATATCAGAGGAGAAAAACGAGCAAAATTCAAAAAGAATGAAACTCGATCAGCAGGCGATTGTATTGATTGTGCACAATGTGTAAAAGTTTGTCCTACAGGAATTGATATACGTAATGGAACTCAGTTAGAATGTGTAAACTGTACTGCTTGTATTGATGCTTGTGATCACATGATGGAAAGTGTTGGTTTGCCTAAAGGATTGATTCGTTATGATTCAGAAAAAGGAATAGCAGATAAACAGAAATTAAAAATCACGGGGCGGATGATTGCATACTCTAGTGTTTTGTTGATTTTGTTGGGAATATTAGTAACACTATTATTAAGCCGAACAGATGTAGAAACAACCGTAATGCGTACACCCGGAATGCTTTTTCAGGAACAACCCGAAAATAGAATTAGTAATTTATATAATATAAAATTAATTAATAAAACGCGTGAAGAGTTGCCGGTAATTCTAAAATTAGAAAATGTAAATGGCCGAATACAAATGGTAGGAAGGGACACTATTCAAGTTCATAAAGAAAATGAAGCAAGTGGAGAATTCTTCATCATTATGAATAAAGATAGTATTGTTGACAGAAAAACAAAATTAAAAGTTGGCGTTTATTCAGGAAATAAATTAATTGAAATAGTAGAAACAAATTTTTTAGGTCCAATTAAAATAAAAAAATAATCATGACACAAATTAGCTGGGGTACAAAAATAGCAATGCTCTACATTGGCTTTATTTCAATCATCATTTTTATGGTAGTATTGAGTATGAGTCAAAAAATTGAGTTGGTAAGCAAAGACTATTATGCAAAAGAATTGCAGTATCAAGATAAAATAGACGAAATGAACAATGCCAATGCTTTATCGGAAACGGTAGAAAATATGATTACTTCGGATGGAGTTACATTAACTTTCCCTTCTGATTTCAAAAGCACTTCTGTTAAAGGAGAAGTTCTTTTTTTTAGGCCAAGTGATGCTTCAAAAGATTATAAAGTAAATATTCAGCTAAATGAAAATTTGCAACAAATTATTTCGAGTAACAATTTGAGTAGTGGCATGTACAAAATGCAAATTTCATGGAATGCCGAAAACAAAAATTATTTTACAGAAAAAGTAATTGTAATTCCTTAATGCAATGAGTTTTATTTGGGCAGCAATAACATTAGGTTTTTTAGGAAGCTTTCACTGTGTAGGAATGTGCGGGCCTATTGCATTGGCATTGCCTCTGAATCATCATTCATTATCAGCAAAAATTAGTGGTGCATTGCTTTATAATGTTGGAAGGATGTTTACCTATGCATTGTTAGGCGGCTTGTTTGGTTTAGTAGGACAAAGTTTTGTGATTGCAGGATACCAGCAATTTTTATCTATTGCATTGGGAGTAGCTATATTAATAATGGTGCTGTTGCCAAGTTCATTGTATAGTAAATTTAAAATCACTTCTTTTATCTATTCATATATTGGAAAGTTAAAACAAAAACTAGGTTTGCTTTTTAGCAAACGTACTTACTCTTCTTTGTTTTTTATTGGCACATTAAACGGACTACTTCCTTGTGGATTAGTTTATTTAGGAATAGCGGGAGCTATTGCAACCGGAAATAGTTTAAGCGGTTCTGTTTTTATGGCACTATTTGGTTTAGGAACATTACCCGCCATGCTTGTATTGGCTTTAATAGGAAATGCAATTAGTTTAAATTTTAGAAATAAAATCAATAAAGCAATTCCGGTTTTTGTAGTTGCAATGGCATTGTTGCTTATTTTAAGAGGAATGAATTTAGGTATTCCTTATATCAGTCCGGAGATGTCGTCCAATAAAGCAGAATGTCATAAATGTTGTCATAAATAAACAAATGCTTATTACAGAAAATTTCATAAATGATCAAAGAGCCTTTTTTAAAAAAGAAGACACACTTTTTTGCAAAACAAAAAAAGAACGAAGTATGTATTGGGAAAAATATTCGCATGATGAAATAAAACGTAGCATTTTTGATGCGTTAAAGCAAAATGGCAGTTACGATAACCAAACCATACTTGGTTTGCCTGGAACATACCTCGACAGAGAAGCATTTTATGATGATGCACCTTTTTTAAAAGATGCCCCTTTTTTATCTGCTTTAATTGCTAATCCTAATCATATAGGTTGTCATACTTTATCCCCGGCCGATTCATTAGATGTGTTTAAAGGAACACAATCCATTGAAATTGATTTGATAAAATTATGTGCCGAAGAAATTTTTGCAGGTGAAAAAGATGAACAAGATGGTTATGTTGCACCAGGAGGAACAGAAGCAAACATTCAAGCACAATGGATTTATCGAAATTATTTTATGAAAGAACACAATGCTACAATTGATCAAATAGCATTGGTGTATTCCGAGGATAGCCATTACTCGATGCCAAAAGGTGCTAATTTATTAAACTTACAATCCATTGTTTTATCTGTTGATGAAAATACACGAACAATTAGTCAATCCGATTTTGAAAATAAAATAACCGTAGCTCAAAAAAATGGCGTAAAATATTTTATAGTTGTACTAAATTTATCTACCACTATGTTTGGCTCTGTTGATGAAATCAGTCCGGTTGTAAATTATTTCAAAATCAATAACATTCCTTTTAAACTTCATATTGATGCTGCTTTTGGTGGTTTTATTTATCCATTCACCAACCCGAATAGTGAATTTACTTTTCGCAATGCAGATATAACTTCATTTACCATTGACGGTCATAAAATGCTACAATCGCCTTATGGAACAGGAATATTTTTAATTCGAAAAGGATACATGAAATATGTTTGTACAGATGAAGCACAATATGTTCCGGGGAAAGATTATACTTTGTGTGGAAGTCGCTCGGGAGCAAATGCAATAAGTGTTTGGATGATTTTGCGAATACATGGTTCCAGCGGTTGGAAAGTGAAAATGCTTGGCTTAGTAGATAAAACATCGCGTTTGTGTAGCAAGCTGAACGAATTAAAAATAGAATATTTTAGAAACCCTTATGTAAATATTGTTGCTATTAAAAGCAAACATGTTCCTAAAAAAATAGCAGAAAAATATCATTTGGTTGCTGACAGTTATGAGCATGAACCTAAGTGGTATAAAATAGTAATGATGCCACATGTAAAACAAGGTGCTATTGATTCACTTTTAAATGATTTAGCTACTTTTGCAGGATGATTTTGAATCCGTACACGTTCTCGACTACGCTCGAACTGACAAACGCACAGTAAATAAATATGTAAAAACCGAGTGCTGTCACATCGAGTCTGCCTAGTCGGCAGACAGGCGGAGTCGAGATGGAGGGAAGCATTGAGTGAATAAATAAAAAACTATTACTAAGGAAA
>JAEUTT010000497.1 GCA_016787165.1 Bacteroidia bacterium
ATCGCTCATTGACTTGTAATTCCATTCATCGCTGTGTGGGGAAAGTCCATGATTGCGTTGATCTACAATATACACTTCAAATCCTTGTTCACTAAATTGTTTGGCAAGAGAATTCCAATTATCGCTTTGGCCAAACAACCCATGAAGTATAATTAGTGGGTGTACGCTTCCTATTTTCCTGTAAAATAATTGCATTGCTTAGTTGATTTGTAGCTGGAGTAAATAAAGTTGAATAGTATTTTCTAACCCCAAATAAATAGAATCTGCAATGAGTGCATGACCAATTGAAACTTCCAATAAATTAGGAATTTTTGTTGCGAAATAATGTAGGTTTTCTAAGCTTAAATCGTGTCCTGCATTAATTCCAATATTCAATTCGGTTGCCCTTTTTGCTGCATAAATAAATGATTCAATAGCTTGTTCTTTATTTTTAGAATAAAGTTTAGCATAACTTTCTGTGTAAAGTTCAATTCTGTCGGCTCCTGTTTCTTTCGCTCCTTCAATCATTTTAATGTTGGCATCAACAAAAATACTTGTTCGAATTCCTGCCGATTTAAACAAAGCGATAATGTCTATTAAATAATTTTTGTTTTTTATTGTGTCCCAACCATGATCCGAAGTTAATTGACCTTGAACATCAGGCACTAATGTCACTTGAGCAGGTTTAACGTCTAATACTAATTCTACAAATTTTTTTTCCTTAGGATTTCCTTCAATGTTAAATTCTGTTGTTAATAACGGATTTAAATCATACACATCTTTATACGTGATGTGTCGTTCATCAGGCCGAGGATGTACTGTAATTCCTTGCGCACCATAACGCTCACAATCCAATGCTACATTTAGTAGATTTGGATTATTTCCTCCTCGAGAATTACGTAATGTTGCTATTTTATTAATATTTACACTTAACTTTGCATTCATAGTTACAAATTAAAGTGTAAAGCTAAAAATTTGTAAGTTTGTATAATAAGTTTCACTCATTTTTGTTGAATTATATTATTACGAAGGAAAAAAAATCGAAACTTTAGGAAAAAACAAATGCTAGCAAAAGACCTCATAACAGACGAAATACCACCACTTAAAACTTCGGATACCGGATTAATGGCAATTAACTGGATGGATGAGTTTAAGGTGTCGCAATTACCTATTGTTAATAAACACGAGTATTTGGGACTTATTTCCGATACTGATATATTGGATTTAAATATTACAGACGCACAGCTAGGGCAAAGCAAATTGTCACTCATTCGTCCATTTGTATTTGAAAACACGCATGTTTACGAAGTTATAAAAATGATTTCGAGTTTAAAATTAACGGTTTTACCTGTTTTAAATGAACATCAGCAATATGTTGGCTTAATTCCATTAAGCGCATTGTTGCATCATTTTTCTACTTTGGCTGCTACACGTGAGCCAGGAGGGATTGTAGTGTTAGAAATGAATATGCATGATTATTCATTAACTCAGATTGCACAGATTGTTGAAGGAAATGATGCTAAAATATTAAGTTTGTACATCAATCCTTTAGAAGATTCTACAAAAATTGAAGTAACAATTAAGTTGAATAAGGAAGAGCTTTCTGGTGTTCTTCAAACATTTTATAGATATAACTACAATGTTAAGCAATCGTTTCATCAAAGTGAGTTTTTGGATGATATGAAAAATAGGTTTGACTCTTTTATGAACTATATTAATATCTAAAAAAAACAATGAAAGTAGCAATATACGGACGTTGTACAAGTGATAATAGTTCTAGTCACATTGAATTTTTATTTAAAAAACTTCAGGAACAAAGCATAGAGGTTTTTGTTTTTAAACCATTTTATGATTTTATTAGTGAAAAATTAAAGTTATCTACTGGTGTAAAAACATTTGAATTTTATACCGATATAGCAGGTAACGTAGATTGTTTGTTGAGTTTGGGTGGAGATGGTACTTTTTTAGAAACAGTATCCTTTGTTCGTAATTCAGGAATACCTGTTTTGGGAATAAATACAGGAAGATTGGGTTTTTTGGCAAATGTTTCTAAAACAGAAATTGAAAAAGCTCTTGAATGCCTTATGTCAAATCGGTTTACCATTGAAAAAAGAGCTTTGTTAAGTGTGGTTGAACCTCAGAACCTGTTTGGTGAAGTACATTATGGGTTGAATGAATTAACTGTTTTAAAAAAGGATTCGTCATCCATGATTACTATTCATGCATACATTAATGATGAATATTTAAATTCCTATTTTGCCGATGGTTTGATTGTAGCTACTCCTACAGGTTCTACTGCTTATTCCTTGAGCTGTGGTGGTCCTTTGGTGATGCCGGGTTCAGAAAATTTTGTAATAACACCTATTGCTCCACATAATTTGAATGTACGACCACTTGTAATTTCTGATAATAATTCTATTACACTAAAAGTGGAAGGCAGAAGTCCAAACTACCTTGTGTCATTGGATTCTAAAACAGAGGTAATAGATTCATCTATTCAAATTAAAATTAAAAAAGCTGATTTTTATATGAATTTTATTCAATTGGAGAACCAGCATTTTTTTAATACAATTCGCAATAAACTTTTATGGGGCTTGGATAAAAGGAATTAGTTAACTCGTTATTTGTGTAACTCCTTGTTTTTCAGTAATAAAAAAAGCTATTATTAACTATAATTAACAGTTTTTAATACGCAAAATTCTATTATATTTGCTTTCCGTTAAAAAGAACAATAAAAAGTAGGATTTCAAGTTATTATACACACTCTTAACGTTTGAAAAAACAGTATTTAATATTTTTTTTAGTTGTAGCGATTTCTATCACTGCCCTGGCTCAGCGTAAAAACAAGCGAAGTGCAGAAATTGGCATTTTTTTAGGTGGTTCATATTACATTGGCGATTTAAATCCACTTGGTCATTTTAATCAGTTCACAAAACCAGCAGGTGGTTTGGTTTTTCGCTATAACATTAATACTCGTTTGGCAGTAAGAGGTAATTTTTTATTTGGCTCCATTCAAGGCGATGACTCCTATTCCAATTCAAAAGCTTCTCAACAGCGTAATTTAAATTTTAAATCCCCAATCACAGAGCTTTCTGGGCAGTTAGAATTTAATTTTTTAGACTATGAAATTGGGAATGAAAAAAGAAAATTTACTCCTTATATTTTTTTAGGATTAGCTGGATTTAGATTTAAACCACAAGGAAACATTGGTGGAAGTTGGGTTGATTTACAACCACTTGGCACCGAAGGACAAGGTTTGGATGGAGGTGCTTCTAAGAAAAAATATAAACTCATTCAAATTTCAATTCCTTTTGGTGTAGGAATAAAAGCAAATTTATCTCAGCGAATAGGTCTTTCTATTGAATGGGGAATGAGAAAAACATTCACCGATTATTTAGATGATGTAAGTACGATTTATTATGATCCTGCTGTTTTAGCAGCAACAAGAGGTGGCACTGCGGCAGCGCTTTCCGATCAAAGTAAAGGAAAAGATGCTAATTTTTCGAATGTAGGCAGACAAAGAGGT
>JAEUTT010000531.1 GCA_016787165.1 Bacteroidia bacterium
GTTCCTGTAGCGCACATCTGGTATTTTAAATCATTGCCAAATAAAATTGGTTACCTATTAGGTTTGCCAACTAAAAAATTAGACATGATTATTTACTACGAACGTTATGTTGTAGTAAATGCAGGTGTAAAAGCTGCTGATGGAATCAATTATTTAGATTTTTTATCAGAAGAAGAATACTTAAACATCTTAGAAACATTACCAAAAGATAATCAATACCTTGATGATAGCGATCCAAATAAGTTCATTGCTAAAATGGGTGCTGAAGCTTTGGTGGCTTTATTAAGCCGTGTTGATTTAGATGGCTTATCTTTCGATTTACGTCACAAAGCAAATACAGAAACATCTCAACAACGTAAAAACGAAGCATTAAAACGCTTACAAGTTGTTGAAAGCTTCCGTCATGCAAACCAGCATGTAGAAAACAAACCAGAATGGATGGTTGTAAAAATCGTTCCTGTAATTCCACCAGAATTACGTCCATTGGTTCCATTGGATGGTGGTCGTTTTGCTACATCTGACTTAAATGACCTTTACAGACGTGTTATTATTCGTAATAACCGTTTAAAAAGATTAATTGAAATCAAAGCTCCTGAAGTAATCTTACGTAACGAAAAACGTATGTTACAAGAGTCTGTTGATTCATTATTCGATAACTCACGCAAATCAAATGCAGTTAAAACAGAATCGAACCGTGCTTTAAAATCATTGTCTGATTCATTAAAAGGTAAACAAGGTCGTTTCCGTCAAAATTTATTAGGTAAACGTGTAGATTATTCAGCTCGTTCGGTAATTGTTGTTGGACCAGAATTGAAATTACACGAATGCGGATTGCCAAAAGATATGGCAGCAGAATTATTCAAACCATTTATCATTCGTAAAATGATTGAACGTGGTGTGGTAAAAACTGTAAAATCTGCTAAGAAAATAGTTGATAAAAAAGAGCCTATAGTTTGGGATATTTTAGAAAACGTATTAAAAGGGCATCCAGTTCTTTTGAACCGTGCTCCGACACTTCACAGATTAGGTATCCAAGCTTTTCAACCAAAATTAATTGAAGGAAAAGCAATTCAGTTACATCCATTAACATGTACTGCGTTTAATGCGGATTTTGATGGGGATCAAATGGCGGTTCACGTTCCATTAGGACATGCTGCAATTTTGGAAGCCCAATTGTTAATGCTTGCTTCGCATAACATTTTGAACCCTGCAAACGGAGCACCAGTTGCGGTTCCTTCTCAGGATATGGTGCTTGGTTTATATTACATGACCAAAGGCAAAAAATCTACAAAAGAAGAAGTTGTTAAAGGTGAAGGATTAACGTTCTATTCTCCTGAAGAAACAATTATTGCTTACAACGAAAAACGTGTGGATTTACATGCATTTGTTAAAGTTCGTTTGCAAGTAAAAGATGGAGATAAATTTGTAAACAAATTAATTGAAACTACTGTTGGTCGTATCTTGTTTAATCAAGTAGTACCAAAAGAAGTAGGTTATATCAATGAATTGTTAACTAAAAAATCATTGCGTGATATCATTGGTGTTATTGTGAAGGAAACCGGTATGGCTAAAACAGCTAAGTTTCTTGATGATATGAAAACACTTGGATATATGAGTGCATTCCGCGGAGGTTTATCATTTAACTTGGGTGACGTTATTGTTCCTGAAGACAAAGATAAAATGATTGCAGATGCAAATGTTCAGGTTGATGAAGTTGTATCGAACTATAACATGGGTTTCATTACTAACAATGAACGTTACAATCAAATTATTGATATCTGGACACATACAAACTCTCGTATTACTGCTAAAGTATTAAATACATTGACAAACGATCGTCAAGGATTCAACCCTGTATACATGATGTTGGATTCTGGAGCTCGTGGTTCTAAAGAACAAATTCGTCAGTTAGGTGGTATGCGTGGATTGATGGCTAAACCGCAAAAAGGTGCAGGTGGTGGAGAAATTATCGAAAATCCAATTATCTCTAATTTTAAAGAGGGATTATCGATTTTGGAGTATTTCATCTCTACCCACGGTGCGCGTAAAGGTCTTGCCGATACTGCCTTAAAAACAGCAGATGCTGGTTACTTAACTCGTAGGTTAGTTGACGTTGCTCAAGATGTAATCATCACTATTGAAGATTGTGGTACATTACGTGGATTAGTTGCAACAGCCTTGAAGAAAAATGATGAAGTTGTTGAATCGTTATATGATCGTATTTTAGGTCGTACAACAGTTCACAATGTATACAACCCATTAACTGGTGAATTAATTATTGGTGCTGGTGAAGAAGTTACAGAAGAGTACGCTAAAACAATTTCTGAATCTCCAATCGAGTCAGTAGAAATTCGTTCGGTATTAACTTGCGAAAGTAAAAATGGTGTATGTGGTAAATGTTACGGACGTAACCTTGCTACAGGTCGTATGGTTCAACGTGGTGAAGCAGTAGGTGTTATTGCAGCGCAATCAATTGGTGAGCCAGGTACACAGTTAACGCTTCGTACATTCCACGTGGGTGGTACAGCGTCTAACATTGCTGCAGCTTCTAAATTAGAATCTAAATACGATGGTATCATCGAAATAGATGAATTAAAAACTGTAAAACGTAA
>JAEUTT010000539.1 GCA_016787165.1 Bacteroidia bacterium
ACACATATTTTTAAATGCTTCTCATACAATGGATTTGTTTTTTGGACTATTAAGTTAATTCCATAACTTCCTTTATTCAATTTTACTTTTTCTTGATTTAATGCATCTAATATTTGTTCCAACTCTCCTTCATCCCTATAATTTAAACTAGGGAAAGTTGCGGCAATTCCTGCTTGCATCCCTGCTTTAACCATCGCCTCATTACTCACCAAAAACATAGGAGCCATAATAAGCGGAAAATCAATATTTAAAAGTTGAGTTAATTTTGTTTGCATTCTTTCTTGTTAAATTAGTTGATAAATCAGTAAAATATCATATTTTTGAAATAATTAAACACTTACGCAAAAGTACAAATTAAGTATTAACAAGAAATTAAATTATTATGGCTGTAACACGTGTATTTGACATCTTACCTCAATTAAAAGAGAAGTACAATAAACCAAATGCCTTGGCTGCAAAAGAAAATGGCAAGTGGGTAACTTATTCAACTGATCAATTTATTGAAACTGCAACCAACTTAAGCTATGGTTTACTTCAATTAGGAGTTGTTGCTGGAGATAAAATTGCAATCATTGCAAACAACCGACCGGAGTGGAATTTTACCGACTATGGAATTCAGATGTGTGGCGCTATTAGTGTTCCTATTTATCCTACCATTAGTGAAAATGATTTAAACTTTATTTTAAATGATGCCCAGGTAAAATATATTTTTATTTCAAATACAGATATGTATGCTAAAGTAAGTACTGTTGCAAAATCATGTGCTTGCGTCAAAGAAATTTACACATTCGATAAAGTTGCAAATGCAAAACATTGGTTAGAAGTAACCGAATTAGGGAAGAAAAATCCAAATGCTAGCGAACTTGAAAAAATAAAATCAACCATACAACCGAATGATTTACTAACTATACTCTACACTTCTGGAACAACAGGAAATCCTAAAGGTGTAATGCTTTCGCACAATAATTTAATAAGTAATTCATTAGCCTCTCAAAACCTTTGTCCGTTCCAAAGTCATTGGAAAGCACTTAGTTTTTTACCATTAAATCATGTGTACGAACGAATGCTTACAACACTCTATATGTACCGAGGCATTTCAATTTATTATGCCGAAAGCCTTGAAACTATAGGTGATAATTTGAAAGAGATTAAACCTGATGTATTTTCAACTGTACCTCGATTATTAGAAAAAGTATACGATAAAATTGTTGCCAAAGGAACTGATTTAACAGGCATTAAAAAGAAACTGTTTTTTTGGGCACTTGACCTCGGCTTACGATATGAATTAAATGGTGCAAACGGTTGGTGGTATGAGTTTCAACTCAAAATTGCCAATAAACTTATTTTCTCGAAATGGAGAGAGGCCTTGGGTGGTAATGTTGTAGCTGCAGTATCTGGTGGTGCCGCTTTACAACCTCGTTTAGCTCGTGTATTTAATGCGGCAAAAATAACAGTACTTGAAGGGTATGGACTAACAGAAACTTCGCCTGTAGTTGCAGTAAATAATTTTTTACCAAACAGTATTCGATTTGGAACTGTAGGCCCAGTGATTGATGGTGTTACTGTTAAAATAGCTGAGGATGGAGAAATTTTAGTAAAAGGACCGAATGTAATGCTTGGATACTATAATAGACCTGATGCTACAGCAGAAGTAATAGATGCCGATGGGTGGTTTCACACAGGAGATATCGGAACATTTGTTGAAAATCGTTTTCTTAAAATTACTGACCGTAAAAAAGAAATTTTCAAAACATCAGGAGGTAAATACATTGCTCCTGTAATGATTGAAAATAAATTAAAAGAATCACCTTTTATTGAACAAGCAATGGTATTAGGCGAAAACCAAAAATATGCATCAGCTTTAATTGTACCGGCATTTGCTTTTATAAAGGACTATTGTACCAGAAAAAACATTCCTTTTACCAGCAATGAAGGAATCATAAAAAATGAAACGATTAAAGCACGTATTATTAAGGAAGTAGAAAAAGTAAATGCAGGGCTGGCTCAATACGAAAAAATCAAAAATCCTGAACTACTAGCCAGAGAATGGACGATTGATAATGGTGAAATGACACCAAAGCTTTCACTTAAGCGTAAAGTGATAATGGCAAACAACCAAATATTGATTGACAAGATATACAAGGAAGCTTAAATATCTTAGATATAATATTTGTTAAACGCTTTTTTGGTAGTGTAAAATCCTATATCTTCGTACTTCATAAATAAACAAAGTGTCTGACAGTATTGTAATCATACCTACTTACAATGAAAAGGAGAATATAGAACGAATGATTCGTACCGTATTTTCTTTATCAGTGCCTTTTCATGTGCTTATTATTGATGATGGATCACCTGATGGAACAGCAGCTATTGTAAAAAAATTAATCCCTGAATTTAACGGCAAACTATTTATTGAAGAGCGAAGCGGAAAACTTGGTTTAGGAACAGCCTATATTCACGGTTTTAGATGGGCCTTAAAAAAGGATTATGAATTCATTTTTGAAATGGATTGCGATTTTTCACACAACCCAATTGATTTAATTCGATTAAGAGAAGCATGTTTAGCGGGCGGTGATGTTGCAGTTGGTTCACGATATGTAAAAGGTGGAAAAATTGAAAACTGGCCAATGGGGAGAGTTTTAATGTCGTACTTTGCTTCTGTATATGTACGAATGATTCTTTGGGTGCCTTTCAAAGATACCACAGCAGGGTTCAAATGTTACCGAAAAAAAGTATTGCAAAACATTAACTTTGATACAATTAAATTCATTGGCTATGCTTTTCAAATTGAGATGAAATACATCGCTTATAAACTTGGGTTTAAAATTATTGAAGTGCCTATTACATTTACCGACCGAACAGAAGGAACTTCTAAAATGAGTAAAGGAATTTTTAAAGAAGCTATTTTAGGAGTACTTAAAATGAAATTAATGAAATTTTAATTTCGTTCCTCTAGCCTATCGTAAATCAAAAGCTAGTTTACCGTATGTGTTACCATTAATTTGCAATTCAACAAAATGTCTTCCTTGGTAGTGCTTTC
>JAEUTT010000014.1 GCA_016787165.1 Bacteroidia bacterium
ATGGGAAAGAAATATGCTATTTTTTCTTTTAATGAAATCGCCTTTTTTAAGTACTCAATAATTTTAGTGTTGCTTTTGTCGTAATAGGTGTAATAGCTGCAAATGCAACGATACAAGTAGTATTGAGCAAGGTGATGCGATGTTTTTTCTAATTCTTTTTCTTGTTTTAATAAATCTTTAATTGTAAATCCTAATGCTTTGATAGGATTTTTACGTGCCGCTGTTCGGTTTATTTCAGAAAAAAGCAAATGATATTTTACATACAGTTCATCAGAACGATTTACATTTTTTTTATTAGCTAAATATTTTTTTCCGAAAGTTTCGGTTAATTTTTTGTCATAAAATTTATAAGGAACATCAATTAAATAATGAAAACCTTGCAAGTAGAAAGTATCGTTTAGGGCTTTGGTCGATTTTTTTTCTTGTGTGAGTAGTTCATGTCGAAGTAGGTTAAATAAGCTTTTTTGTTTTAGATACAATAACAGTTCATTGCCTTGATTAGGAATAATTGTTTGATAGGCTTTTCGTAATAAAACAGAGTTTATTTTATAATAGTGTGTATCCGTAATTTTTAAGTTGGATAATATTTCTGTTAATTCAGGAAAATCGGAGTTTTTAAGTTTTACCACAAAATCAAACACTTCTTTTTCTTTCCCAATGAGTCGGATAGATTTTAATGCAGCTATTTCGGCTTCATTCAATGTTTTGATAAGAGAATGTAACTGACTCATTTGAATAATTTTTTTGTGGTATTCAAATTTAGTAAGTTTTATGAGTTTTTCGATTTGTTTTGCCTAAAATCTTGTATTTACTTTGTATTGTAGTTTTAGTTGTAAAATTAAATCTACAATGAATGATTAATGTGGTAGCAGTCTCGATTAAGTTCGGGGCTGCTTTTTTTATAATATTTCGTAAATCTATTCTCCATTTTTCAAAGGGGGGAAGGGGATTATTTCTTTTTTAAGAGAGGGTAATGTTACATTTAGCATAGTTAGTGAAAGGCAAGCACTTAAAAACAAAAGCCCCAAATGCTTTGCTATTTGGGGCTTTAAAAATATATTTTAAGAATATTATACAGTCATAATTTCTTTTTCTTTTACTTCTAAATGCTTATCGCATTTTACTACATAAGCATCAGTAAGTGTTTGTACTTTTGCTTCTCCTTCTTTTACTTCATCTTCGGGCATACCATCTTTTTGTAATTTTTTTAATGCCTCATTTGATTCTTTACGGATGGTACGTAAACTTACTTTTGCATTTTCAGCTTCCGATTTTGCTTTTTTTACTAACTCTTTTCTGCGTTCTTCGGTTAATGCAGGAACCAAAATACGAATGATTACACCATCATTTTGTGGGTTTAATCCAAGATTGGCAATTTGTATTGCTTTTTCAATAGGTGTTAGCATTGCTTTTTCCCAAGGCTGTACTATTAATGTACGAGCATCACCGGTATTAACATTTGCTACTTGGTTTAAAGGTGTTTTGGTTCCATAATAATCTACCATTATTCCTTCAAGCATTGTAGGGCTTGCTTTTCCTGCTCTCACTTTTACAAGTTCAGATTCTAAATGGTTTA
The DNA here is from genome assembly GCA_016787165.1 of Bacteroidia bacterium. Lineage (GTDB taxonomy): Bacteria > Bacteroidota > Bacteroidia > 2-12-FULL-35-15 > 2-12-FULL-35-15 > 2-12-FULL-35-15. Next base: position 1,577 of record JAEUTT010000014.1, read on the forward strand.
CTGCTTTTTCCATTTGCTCTTTTGCATCGTCAAGCACAAATTGTATTTCTTCGTTCATAATATAGGTTTGTAAAAATGTTAGGGTGCAAATTTATTCTTTAAATTATAAATCAACAAGTGTTCCTACTTTTTCGCCATCTACTAAGCGTTTTAGGTTTCCTTGTTTGTTCATATCAAATACAATGATGGGTAATTTGTTTTCTTTACACAATGTAAATGCTGTCATGTCCATTACTTCTAACCCTTTTGCATATACTTCATCAAATGTAATGGTATCGTATTTGGTTGCTGATTTATCTTTTTCAGGATCGGCTGTATAAATACCATCTACACGTGTTCCTTTTAAGACTACATTGGCTTCAATTTCTATTGCACGCAAAGTAGCTGCTGTATCGGTTGTAAAATAAGGGTTTCCGGTGCCTGCTCCAAAAATCACAACACGTCCTTTTTCTAAATGACGAACTGCTTTTCTTCTGATAAATGGTTCGCATATTTGTTCCATTTTAATGGCAGACTGCAAACGAGTTTCCATTCCTGTTTTTTCTAAAGCTGATTGTAATGCCATCGAATTAATTACAGTAGCAAGCATTCCCATGTAGTCGCCATGTACTCTATCCATACCACCTTCTTCGGCTTGTATTCCTCTAAATATATTTCCTCCACCAATTACAATGGCAACTTGAACACCCATATCGGCAATCTCTTTTATTTGTTTGGCATACTGGGCTAATCGTTCATTGTCAATACCAAATTGTTTGTTTCCCATTAGCGACTCACCGCTCAGTTTTAAAAGAATGCGTTTGTATTTCATATTGAAGTGTAAGGTTAAAAAGTTGGAAAATTTAAATGTTACAAGTTTAACTTTAAAAGTGAATAGGTAAAAAAAAGTCCCGAATAAATCGGGACTTAAATTAATAAATTTATTAGCCTAATGCAATACGTTTGAATCCTGTTGCTGTCAATCCTTTGTCAGCATCATTCAAGTATTGAGCAATAGTTTTTTTGTTGTCTTTGATAAACTCTTGGTTTAATAAAGTAGATTCTTTGTAGAATTTATTTAATTTACCCAAAGCAATTTTTTCCAACATATCTTCCGGTTTACCTTCAGCACGAGCTTGTTCTTTACCAATTTCAATTTCGCGTTGTAATGTTTCGGCATCTACACCATCTTTATCTAACGCTACAGGAGCCATAGCAGCTACTTGCATAGCCACATCTTTTGCTACATCAGCATTAACAGCATCTTTATTAAAACCAACAATGTTTGCTAATTTATTTCCAGGGTGATTGTAAGCAATCACAAAAGGAGCTTCAACTGTTTCATACTTTGATAAGTCAATTTTTTCACCAATAACACCAGTTTGTTCAATTAATTTATCAGCAATAGTAATGTTGTTATCGTAAGCTAATGCTTTTAATTCATCAGCAGTTTTTGGATTTTTGGCAATTGCCACTTCAAGGATATTGTTTACAAATTTTCCGAAGTCTTCATTTTTAGCTACGAAATCTGTTTCGCAGTTTACAACCAATACAACACCACGTTTGTTATCAGCAGTAGTTTTAGCAACTACTAAACCTTCTTTAGCATCACGATCGCTACGGTTAGCAGCTACTTTTTGTCCTTTTTTACGCAATTCATCAATTGCTTTTTCAAAATCACCGTTTGCTTCTGTTAATGCTTTTTTGCAGTCCATCATTCCTGCACCTGTCATTTGACGTAATTTATTTACATCTGCTGCTGTTATAGCCATTGTTGTCATTTTTTTTAGTTTGTTGTTAAAAAATATCCCGACCTATAAAGTCGGGACATTTATTGTTTAAATTATATGGTTTTAAAGCCCCTTTTGATTTGTGCTTTTATAAAAAGCGATGCTTATTTTTTTCTAGGTTTTTTTACAGCTGTTTTAGCAGTAGCAACACCTTCTTCATCCTCAGTTGTTTTAAACTTTGCACCTGAAGCTAATTTAGAAGCTTCTTCGCGAGAAGATGCTTTTGTTCCTTCTTTTTCTTCAGTAGCAGTTTCTTTGTCTACTTTACGTTCAGCCAAACCTTCTTCAATAGCTTTTGCAACAATGCTTGTGATTAATGCAATAGATGTAGAAGCATCATCATTAGCAGGGATAGCGTAATCTACTAAGTTTGGATCAGAGTTTGTATCAACGATAGCAAATGTTGGGATGTTCAAACGTTTTGCTTCAGCAACAGCGATATGTTCTTTAGAAATATCAACAATGAATAAAGCTGCAGGTAAACGAGTTAAGTCAGCAATACTTCCTAATTGAGTTTCTAACTTAGCACGCTCACGAGAAATTTGTAATTTTTCTTTTTTAGAAATATTTTCAAAAGTACCGTCAGTAGCCATTTTGTCAATTGTGCTCATTTTTTTAACTGCTTTACGGATGGTTGCAAAGTTAGTTAACATACCACCTGGCCAACGCTCAGTAACATAAGGCATGTTGATTGCTTTGATTTTTTCGGCAACGATATCTTTTGCTTGTTTTTTTGTTGCAACAAATAAAACTTTTTTACCTGATTTCGCAATTTGTTTTAATGCATTTGCAGCCTCATCAATTTTTACAACAGTTTTATTTAAATCAATGATATGAATACCATTTTTTTCTGTAAAGATATAAGGAGCCATTGCTGGATTCCATTTTCTTTTTAAGTGACCGAAGTGAGATCCGGCTTCTAATAATTCGTTAAAATTTGTTCTTGACATTTGTCTTTATTTTTTAATACTTTTTTAGATAGATGATTTTCTTAATAAGGAATTGCAAATCAATTTTAACATCGATTTGCAAAACCAAATAATATTAACGTTTACTGAATTGGAAACGTTTACGAGCTTTTTTCTGACCCGGTTTTTTACGTTCAACCATTTTAGGATTACGTGTCATTAAACCTTCTGCTTTTAACAGTGGTTTATGATTTGCATCCATTTCTACTAAAGCACGAGCAATTGCTAAACGTACAGCTTCTGCTTGTCCTGTTACCCCGCCCCCTTTTACATTTACATTTACGTCAATTTCACCTGTAGTTTTAGTAACTGCAAATGCTTGACCTATTTTGTACTGTAAAGTGGTTGTTGTAAAGTAGCTTTTGTAATCTCTTCCGTTGATTACAATGTTGCCACTTCCTTTTTGCGCGTATGCACGCGCTACAGCGGTTTTTCTTCTACCAAGAGTATTTACGACTTCCATCTTTGTTATTTAATTGAGTTTAATTTGATTTCTGTTGGTTGTTGTGCTGCATGAGGATGCTCTGCGCCTGCATATACATATACATTGCGTCTTAATGCATCACCAAGTCTGTTTTTTGGTAACATACCGCTAACTGCCATTGTAATTACTTCTGTTGGTTTTTTTGCCAACAATAATTTAGGCGTAGCAAAACGTTGCCCACCAGGATAACCTGTATGACGAACGTATTCTTTTTCAGTTAATTTATTACCTGTTAATTTTACTTTTTCAGCGTTGATAATAATAACGTTATCACCTGTATCAACGTGAGGTGTAAAGTTGGTTTTGTTTTTACCTCTTAAAATAAAGGCAACTTTTGACGCTAAACGACCTAATGTTTCGTTTTCTGCATCTATCAAAACCCATCCTTTGTTTACAGTTTCTTTGCTTGCCGAAACTGTTTTGTAACTAATTGCTTCCACTGTTTTTATGTATTAATTTTAT
>JAEUTT010000018.1 GCA_016787165.1 Bacteroidia bacterium
TCTCCTGCTTTTCTTTTTTTAAATTCAATGGTTGAAACAATCCAAGCCTTTACCTTTTTTTTGTTTTTTAAATTAAAAGTGCTGTCTTGATTATGAAAACTGATCATACTTAAATAGGTTTAATTAAAATAGCTTTCTAAATCTTTACCAATATCGTTTCTATAGTACTTCCCTTGGTATTTAACTGTTTCGGCTGCCACAAATGATTTTTTTAATGCTTCCTGCATAGTGTCACCATACGAAGTTAATGCTATAACACGACCGCCATTTGTCACAATTTCATTCCCATTGAATGTTGTTCCTGCCTGAAACACCATTGTTTCTTTTACTTCGTTAATTCCGGTAATCACATCTCCTTTTTTATACTCTTCGGGATAACCTCCTGCCACAAGCATTACTGTAGTTGCGAATCGGCTATCAAGTTCAAAAGATTTTTCATGCAAATTATTATTTGCTACGCCTTCAAACAAATCAAGCAAATCTGATTTTATGCGAGGTAATACTACTTCTGTTTCGGGGTCACCCATTCTTACATTGTATTCAATCACATAAGGTTCGCCACCACAGTTCATTAATCCAATAAAAATAAATCCTTTGTAATTAATTCCTTCTTTCTTTAATCCGTTGATGGTAGGTATCACAACACGTGCTTCTACTTTTTTAATAAACTCCTCATTGGCAAAAGGCACCGGTGAAATTGCTCCCATACCACCGGTATTTAAGCCGGTATCACCTACTCCTATTCGTTTATAATCTTTTGCTGCAGGCAATATTTTATATGAATTCCCATCTGTTAACACAAAAACGGAAAGTTCTATTCCTTTTAAAAATTCTTCAATCACAACTTTTGCCGAAGCACTACCAAATTTAGCGTTTGCAAGCATTTCCGACAATTCAACTTTTGCCTCCTCTAAAGTGGTAGGTATTACCACACCCTTTCCTGCCGCCAAACCATCTGCTTTTAATACATAAGGAGGTTCTAATGTTTCTAAAAATTTTAAGCCTTGCTCCAGTGTTTCTTTTGTAAATGTTTCATAGCGTGCAGTAGGTATTGCATGACGAAACATAAATTGTTTTGAAAAATCTTTGCTTCCTTCTAATTGAGCACCATCTTTTTGAGGCCCTATCACCGGTATTGCTTTCAATTGGCTATCTGCTAAAAAATAATCATGAATACCTTTTACCAAAGGATCTTCCGGCCCCACTACTACCATATTTACATCATTGTTGAGCACAAACTTTTTTATAGCATCAAAATCTGTTGCAGCAATTGAAACATTTTCTCCCAGCTTGCTTGTACCCGCATTACCGGGAGCAATGTATAATTTTTTCAGTTTTTTACTTTGAGCCAATTTCCAAGCATAAGCATGCTCTCTTCCACCTGAACCAAGAATTAAAATATTCATAATCGTAATTTTTTTGCAAAGAAACGAAAAACTTTGCGTGTCTGCTAAAAACAAACACTGCATTTTAGTATAACTTTGTGCTATGATAATTACACCACGCATTTTTAATCCTAAAAAAGTAATTGCGGCACAAAGTACTCGATTGGGAGGAGTAAGTATAGCACCATATAGTTCAATGAATTTAGGTTTATCGGTAAATGATAATGAGTTGCACGTAAATACAAACAGAGCTCTATTTTTTAATTCATTAGGCATTGATGTAAATACACTTTCATTGAGCACACAAATTCATGGCAATGAAATTTTGCTTGCTGCTCAAGCCGGACAACATGCGGGATATGATGCACAAATTTGCGGAGAAAAAAATATATTTATCGCTGTTTCCATTGCCGATTGCACACCTATTTTAATTCATGATGAAAAAGAAAATGTAGTTGCCGCCATTCATGCCGGCTGGAAAGGAACTGTTGCCAATATTGTTGAAAATACATTTTTAAAAATGAAAGACTCTTTTGGTAGCAAAGGAGAAAATTGCAAAGCATTTATAGGAGCTTGTATTTCAAAAAATCAATTTGAAGTAAACGAAGATGTTGCTACTCATTTTTCAGAAAATTTAAAACGTTATGACGCTGACAAGCACAAATTTTTTGTGGATTTAAAAGCTGCCAATGCAGAACAACTTATACGAAATAATGTTCCTGTAAAAAACATAGAAATTAGCGATTACTGTACCGTTGAAAACAATGATTTATTTTTTTCACACCGAAAAGAAAACGGCAGAACAGGAAGGATGATGGCAGTAATTGGTTTAAAGTAATATTAATTGCTTTTTTATTTACCTTTGCGTTCTCAAAAATAGTTTATGAGCAAACCAAGTTTTGATGATATTTATATGGAGTTAGCCGAAAATTTGGCCAAACGTTCGCATTGTGTAAAAGCAAAAGTTGGTGCAGTACTAACAAAAGAAACCCGAATAGTTTCATTGGGATACAACGGACCGCCTGCAGGAACACATAACTGTGATGAAGTTTGGCCAGCAGAAGGTTGTCCGCGTGATAGTAAAGGAAGTTGCTCTTTAGCATTACATGCCGAACAAAATGCCATACTATATGCTGCAAAAAACAATGTTTCAATTGAAGGGTCTACACTATATGTTACGCTTTCTCCCTGCATCTCTTGTGCAAGAGTAATATACACTACAGGTATTAAAAAGGTTTTTTATCTCCATTCGTATGCCGATTTTAAAGGATTAAAAAGCGATGAAGGGGTTGACTTTTTACAAAAATTTGGTGTTGAAGTTGTTCGTTACTCAAAGTAAAAAATCGAAAAATGAATCGTCCTAAGTTTTACGTTTATCTTCCTATAGCATTTGCGCTCGTTTTAGTTTTAGGAATTTTTATTGGCAGTAAATTTTTATCTGTTCAATCAATTAATTCTTTAGAAAGCTCTTCACAAAGTAAATTCGGGAAACTTGAAGGGGTATTGCGCTATATCTATCACGAGTATGTGGATACCATTAGCGACAATGATTTAGTAGAAAGTACAATCATTTCTATGTTGGAAAATCTAGATCCTCATTCAAGTTATATCCCTGCCGAAGAAATGCAAGCAAACAATGAACCTTTACAAGGAAACTTTGAAGGTATTGGGGTTGAGTTTAATATTGTGGACGATACCGTTCGTGTTGTTGCTGCTATTTCGGGCGGACCAGCAGAACAAGTGGGTGTGCAAGCAGGAGATAAAATAGTATTGGTAGATGGGATATCTATTGCTGGTGTTAAAATTGACAACAAGGGAGTGATGTCGAAACTAAAAGGCAAAGGCGGAACAAAAGTTAAAATATCTGTAAAAAGAAATAGCAAAAATAAATTGATAGACTTTAGCATCACTCGTGGTACTATTCCTATTCATAGTGTAGATGTGTCGTACATGCTAAACTCAATGATTGGATACATAAAAATTAGCAGATTTGCTGCTACTACGTATGATGAATTTATTGCTGCGCTCGATAAACTTCAAAAACAAGGCATGCAAAAATTGGTAATTGATTTAAGAGGCAATGGCGGAGGTTATTTGAATACTGCTGTTGATATTGCAGATGAACTATTAGCAAATGGCAAACAAATAGTATATACCGAAGGGAAGGCTCGTCCACGAAAAAATTACATTGCAACTAGCAAAGGTAATTTTGAAAATGGAGAGTTAATTATTTTAATTGATGATGGCTCTGCATCGGCCAGCGAAATATTAGCAGGAGCTATTCAAGATAATGATAGAGGAACTATTTTAGGAAGACGATCTTTCGGAAAAGGGTTAGTACAAGAACAAAATGAATTTACAGATGGATCAGGATTACGCTTAACCATTGCAAGATATTACACTCCAACCGGACGCTGTATTCAAAAACCATATCATGGTAAAAATGACGAATACTATGAAGAAGAATACACTCGTTATAAAAATGGAGAACTGGAAAGCGCAGATAGTATTAAAGTTGCCGACTCATTAAAATATACTACTCCTGCCGGAAAGATTGTGTATGGCGGTGGAGGTATTATTCCTGATGTATTTGTTGCAGTAGATACTACGGGAAGAACAATGTATTTAGGTGAATTATTTTATGCTGGAGTAATGAATGATTTTACATTTAATTATGCAGATAAAAACCGTGAAAAATTAAAAGAATATAAATCTTCAGATAATTTTAGAAAAAACTTTACTGTAACACCTCAACTTATAAGCGAGCTAGTTGTGTTTGCAGAAAAAGCAGGAGTTAAAAAAAATGACGTTCAATTAAAGCAATCTGAAAACATCATTAAAAATCAACTTAAAGCTTTAATTGCTCGAAATGTTTGGAATACAGAAGCATACTATCCAATCATGAATGACAGAGATGTTATCGTTAAAAAAGCAATGGAACTATTGGAGAAGAAAAAGAGTAATTAATTCCCCGAATAATTAATTTTAAATACGGTTCTTCTATTTTGCTTATGCTCTGCATCAGAACACTCAACTCCATTAACGCATTTATTTGTTAATTGTGATTCTCCAAATCCTTTGGCAGATAATCTTTTTTTGTCGATACCCTTTGAAACCATATAATCAACGGCCGTAGAAGCACGCTTTTGCGAAAGCTCCATATTATAATCATCTCCAGCAACAGCATCTGTATGTGATTGAACTTCAATTGTTAATTTTGAATTAGCTTTTAAAGCATCAATTGCTTTTGTTAAAACAACTTCTGCCTCCGGCATTATTTCCCAAGAACCACTTTGATAATAAATATTTTCAATAATCATCATTTCTTTTTTATCTTTTGATAAGGTAAGCGCCTTCAACCACGGGTCAACTGCCGATATTTTACTCAATTGCACTTTTTCACTTTGTAATAATTCATACTTAAAATAACCTTGTGGATTTTTAGTCAATTCTCTAATAATTTTTCCATTCTCATCGGTAACTAATATTTTATTATACACAATAGCTTGCGATTCGGCACTATCCGTTTGAATAGTATAGTTTTCTTTCGGAATTAATTTTGAGAATAAAAACACACCAAATGCATCTGTTTTTTTACTTGCAATTGCTTCTCCTTTCCCATTTATCAACAAAACGGTCATGTTCGACAAAGGAGTTTTGCTATCATTTGCCGCCATCAACTTACCTTTAATATCAATAAATAAAGGAGAATCATCAAGTGTCATTAAAGCCATTGCGTTATAGTCGCTTGGTAAAATAGAAAATCTAAATTTATTTTCTCCATCAGCAGTAGAAACAAGAATACGAGTATTGTTTTCATCAGCTATAATAAAATTTGTTTTTTTAGCCAATTGAGTATCGCTCACATCCATTGTTAAAAAATACGGCTGATCGTAGGGTAGGTTCTCAAATTTAAATCTACCATAAGCATCTGTTTTTGAAACAAAAAATATTTCTCCTTTTTCATTTACTAAATAAACTTCTTTATTAGGGAAAGGTGTTTTAGCATCATCATCGGATAAGATTTTTCCGGCAAAAGTTACTTTTACTTTTGTATCGTTAATGATTCTTCCTACCTTAATTGTTTTTGAAGAAGTGTTATGATAAATATCCGAAACACTAACTTCTAATTTCCGAACATCATCTGTTAGTGGCACATTACATCTAAATTCCGGATTATTTTCTTCTTCATTAAATTTTGCCACCACACCGTTTATTTTGAGGTATTCTATTTGGCTTTTATCTTTTATTTGTCCTTCAACTACTATATTTTTTTGATGATCAAACACATTGGCAAAACCAGCCATATCAATTACAGGATAAGCAATTTTTATTTCAGGCGCATCTGATTCTTTATTTGCATTGTATTGTTTTTGTTTAGCATCTAACAATAATGTTTCATCAACTTTTGATTTGGTAATAGCAAATGCTTTTTTGAAATCCGAAATAGATTCTTTATAATTTGATAATTCCAAATAACATTTTCCTCGATTAGAAAAAGCGGTTGAATTTTTTTCATCCAACTGAATACATTTTGTAAAATCACTGATTGCACTTTGAAACTGACTTGTAGTTTGATACACTACTCCCCGCTGATAAAGTGCATCTTTATCTTTATCGTTCATTACAATTGCTTTATTTAAATCACCAACAGCATTTGTAAAATCATTTTTTTTGAAATACGAAAAGCTACGCTCGTAAAACAATCTGTAGTTTTTAGGCTCAATAGAATCTAGTGCATCCAAAGTTGTTGCTGTAGTAAAATTTTTAATTGCATCATCGTACAATGCCAGTTTATGCTGAGCGATAGCAAGGTTTCGGAAGTATGGCTTAAATTCGGGTAAAGGTTTTACATCATTCGGCTTTATGCCTTTTAATATGGTAATGGCTCGTTGGTATTCAGTAGCTGCTGTTTGAAAGTCGCCTAAACTATCTTTTGCTATGGCTTTACAATAATGCAATTTATAGTTGTATTGATTCCGCTCCAAGGCAAACTCTGCTGTTGTTAAAGCGGCTTCAAAAGTTTTTATTTTAATTTGACACCACGACTTTCGTTCTAATGCAGGAATGAACCATTTATCATCCTCTAATAATTTTTTCAAAATCACAAGAGCTTCAAAATTATTATTGAGCTCAATGTTTACATCTACCGCTTGAATTAAGATGTTTTTGTCTTTTTCTCCAAGAGCAATTGCATCATTATAATCTTTAAGCGCTTTTGAATATTGTTTGATTTTTACGTACTGCTGCGCACGAACTACTTTTAACTCGGTATCATTGGGCTTTAACTCTATTGCTTTTGTAAACAAGACTATTGCCTCTTCTGATTTCCCTGCATTGGCAGCCTCTTTCCCTTCTTTAAAATACTTTCCGGCTGTTTGGGCTTGTATAACACCTAAGGAAAAGGAAAAAATTAAAAGTAAAATTGATTTATATAAACTGTTCCAATTCATAGCAGACGCAATTTATGACTTTTTTTGAAATTAGATTGATTCTAACTTAATGCTTTTTATAAAAATCGGCTTTCATTTGCATTTGTATTTCATTACATTTGTTAGTACAATTAAATTTCATAGTATAAAATGAGTATCAAAAAATTTATAGCAATTACATTGCTTATAGGCTTTGCCACAGGTATTTACTTTTTAAATTCTGCCACTTCAAAAACACCAAAAAATAAATTTCATTCCGAAGACGAATTAGCTTCGCTTAGCAAACGCTTTAAGCGTGACCCAATACAAATGGGGCAATATTTTTTGCACTCTTCTCACTGTAGTGGTTGTCATGGATATGATTCATTGCAGCAAGCCAATATTTTAGAAGACGGAAGTGATGTAAATTTGGTTGATCGTTGGCAAACATCCATGATGGCATTGAGCGCAAGAGATCCATTGTGGAGAGCAAAAGTAAGTCATGAAATATTAGTGAACCCTTCACATGCTACCGCTTTACAGAACAAATGTACTTCCTGCCATGCACCTATGGGAAGATATACCGCTATGTTTCATAATAATCAAGATTATGGTATTGCCGAATTAGAAACAGATTCTTTAGGCTTAGATGGCGTTTCGTGTAGTGGCTGTCATTCAATTGCACCCAATGTAGGCTTTACTTTTTCTGGAAACATTCCTTTTGATACCAATCATGTTGAATATGGCCCTTTTGGCAGTCCGTTTACCGGGCCTATGCAATTATATGAAGGGATTACTCCAGCCTTTAGCTCTCATGTAAGTCAGGCCAGAATGTGTGCATCATGCCATACATTAATTACAGAAACAGCTGATTTGAGCGGAAATTTAACAGGTGGAGAGTTTGTTGAACAAGCTACATATCATGAATATTTAAACTCTGCTTATAACGGAACATCTACCAAATGCCAAACCTGCCACATGCCTAAATTGGAAGAACCTATTGTTATTGCAAATGGAATTTTATCCTTGCAAGGTCGCTTTCCATTTAACCAACATACGTTTGCTGGTGCCAATTATTTTATGCTGAACCTAATCAAAAACAACAAAACTGCATTAGGCATAAATGCAGATGATGCTAAATTTGACTCCAGTTTATTAGCAACTTCAAATATGTTAAGATATCAATCCATCGACTTTAACTTATACATGGACAGCGCATCAAATGATACCGCTTATTTTAGAGTAAAATTAAAAAACAAAACAGGACATAAATTCCCCTCCGGCTACCCTTCTCGCAGAGCTGTTGTTCAATTTGTTGTAACCAGAGCGGCAAATGATACCCTCTTTAAATCAGGAACTTTTACCAATACCTATCGAGTTGTAGGAGAAACAAATCAATTTGAAGTACACCATAATGTAATAAATCAAAACGATGTGCCTCAAATTTATGAAATGGTAATGGGAGATGTAAATTCAGATGTAACAACTGTATTGGAAAGAGCTGCTGTTCAACTAAAAGACAACCGAATTCCACCATTAGGATTTACAGCTTCGCACAATAGCTATGATACTGTTAAAATTGTTGGGTCTGCATTAAATGATGCCGACTTTAACAAAACAAACTCAGTAGAAGGCTCAGGAGTAGATTACGTGCATTACAGAGTTCCATTAAGCGGTTTCACCGGAACCATACAAGCAAAAGCAAAAGTTTACTATCAATCTGTTCCACCCAAATATACCGATGAAATGTTTGCATTTAACAGTGCACCAATCAACACATTTAAAACAATGTTTCAAAATGCCGATCAAACACCATTTTTGGTTGCTGCTGATAGCTTAAATAATACTATCACAGGAATTTCAGCCATTTCAACTAACAATATTAAAGTATGGCCAAGTATTTCTATGGATGGGAAAGTAAATATTTCTAGCCAATACACTGAACTAATTAAGTCTATTGAAGTATATAACTCAAGTGGGGCACGCGTAAATACAATCTACAATACAGGTTTTTTACCTGAACTAGATTTCTATCTACCAAATGTATCAGGAACGTACTTCATAAAAATTAGGGTAGGAAATAAAATAATTACCAAAAAAGTTGTTAAATCTTAATTTTTTACTTTCCTTTATAATACTCTAAACTACTGAAAACTAATTATTAACAATTTTAATTCCCCAAACATGAACAAAATTACTTTTAAACGTTCATTTGCTTTATGCGCTGGCATTGCCTTTACAGCGCTTCAAGTAAGTGCACAATTTGGATTTACGAATTCAAATAGCAGATTAACACCTACCACTATGCGTAGTGGAAACTGTGTTACCGTTGTGGATGTAAACAATGATGGACTTGATGACATTGTTCGCATGAACAACTCCAGAGACCTTTGGGTTGATTTACAAAATCAAAATGGATTATTTACCTCATATAACCTAGGAAACGTATCGGGTTCTAATGTTTGGGGTATGGCAGTTGCTGATATTGACCACAATGGCTGGAAAGATGTAATCACGGGTCCAAATGGAACGGTTTATTTAGCAAAACTTTCTTGGAATGGTTCTACCATTGTTAAAACACAATCTACTTTAGCTCATTCAAATTTTTTCACACAAAATATTACTTGTGGCGATTTTAATAACGATGGCTGGGATGATGTATATGTTTGTGACGACAATGCTTATGCAAAAGTATATATGAATGACGGTGCAGGAAACTTAAACTTCTTAGCACATTCTACTACTTCAATGACAATAGGTACCGGCTCAAAAACATTAACTGTTCAAACCGGTTTAAATTTTACAAACGGACAAACAGTTAAAATTGGATATGATGGAACAAAATACATGACAGGAACCGTTACCTCTTATAATAGTGGAACAGGAGCTTTAGTTGTAAACGTTACATCTGTTGTTGGTTCAGGAACACACCCAACATGGTCAGTACACCCAAACATTGTTTTTAATCACCAAATTAGCACATTAACATACGGAGGCGACCCTGCCGACTCAGGAAACTATGGAAGCGCTTGGTTAGATTTTGATAATGATGGCGATTTAGATTTTTATGTAGCACATTGTCGTCAAGCATCTTCAAGTGTTACCGACTTAAGAAGAAAAGATCGTTTATTTGTGAATGATGGTAACGGTAATTTTACTGATATGGCTTCTACCCACGGAATTGAAGCAGGAGATTACAATCAAACATGGACAGGAAGTTTTGGAGATATTGATAATGATGGCGATTTTGACCTAATGGTTACCAACCATGATATTGTTAGTCAAATTTTTGAAAACAATGGTTCTGGCAACTATACTAACATTACTGCAACAACAGGATTTTCTACAACTGGTGCTGGTTCACAACCAATTGAAGCCTTTTTTGAAGATTTTGACAATGATGGTTTTGTTGACATCTTTGTTACAGGTTCAAACTTTGTTTTATACAAAAACAACGGAAACAAAACATTTACACTAGTAGGAAATGCAGGAATGTCACAAACAGGCGGAATGGTATCATTTGCTTGTGGCGATTTAAATCATGATGGATTTCCTGATATTTTTGCTTCTTATGGTGATATCTACAACAGCCCATCAGGCTCTACAAATGATGTCCTTTATTTAAACAACAAAAATTCGAATCACTTTATCACTTTTGCTTTAACAGGGACAGTTAGTAATCGCGATGCTATTGGAGCACGCGTTACAATATATGGTGCATTTGGAACACAAGTGCGTGAAGTGCGTTCAGGAGAAAGCTATGGTACCGTTAACTCTTTTAACCTTCATTTTGGTTTAGGTGCAAACACTACAGTTGACTCTGCTCGTGTTGATTGGCCATCAGGACAAACAACTAATTTTGGAGTTTTAAATGCGGATCAATTTGTTACCGTTGTTGAAGGATCATGTAGCATTACAAATAATGTAATCCCTGGTCCATATTTCTTATGTACCGGACAATCAATGAACTTAACAGCAGCTTCTGGATATAGTTCATACTTATGGAATACGGGTGCTACAACTCAAACTATTTCTACTAGCACTACAGGAACATTTAATGTAAGAGTTACAAACGGAGCTTGTGTTAGCGTTTCTCCATCGGTATCAGTTGTATTAAATCCAGATGAAACACCTTCTATTACTTCATCTGGTGCCAATCAGTGTCAAGGAACATTAACATTAACTAGCACAGCCGGATTATCATATAGCTGGAGCGGACCGGGAGGATTTACTGCAAATACACAATCAATCAACCCTCCACAATCAGGAAACTACAGTGTAACTATTCAAGGTACTTGTGCAACATTTACATCATCTGCATTTAATGCAACCGTAAATGCAGCTCCTGCACCAACTGGAACTGGTGCAACAGGCCCTGCTGGTTCATATACTATTTCGGCAACAGGAACGGGTGGGACTCTTACTTGGTATGATGCTGCAAGCGGTGGAACCAATTTAGGAACAGGTAGTAATTATACTACACCTGTGCTTTCATCAAACACTTCATACTGGGTTCAAGAATCAATAACTTACCCTGGGGCAGTTAGCGATATTGCACCTAAGTATTTTAGCGGAACAAATAATTTCAATGGAGGGACTTTAAATGGAGCTATTATATTCAATGTTTTCTCTAACTGTACTTTAAAAACAGTTAAAGTATATACAGACACTCCGGGTAATCGTGAAATTCAACTAAAAGACGCAGGTGGAGTTGTTATCAATTCATTGCTAGTTAACATTCCTATTGACACAACGGTTATTACACTTAACTTCCCGTTAGCACCAGGAACAGGGTATCAATTAACAACTAACCAAACTGTAAATAATAGTACTTTAGGTACCGTTTCACCTAGATTATACAGAAATAATACAGGAGTTTCTTATCCATACACATTGAATGGATTAGTAAGCATCACTAACTCAAATCAAACAACTGCCGTTTATTATTATTTCTATGACTGGAAAATTGAAGAGCCGACAGTAATATGTACAAGTCCTGCTACACAAGTAGATGTTGTTATTACACCTACAACAGGAATTACTGAAAATGAAAATGGAACAGTAATGGTTTATCCAAATCCAGCTAATAATCTAATCAATGTTTTGTTTGAACAAGCAATCAACAAAAATACTGCGATTGCAATCACAGACATTACAGGAAGAATTGTTGCAACTAAAACAGCCGAAAACATTGCTGAAGGACAACGTATTT
>JAEUTT010000028.1 GCA_016787165.1 Bacteroidia bacterium
ATTTGGGCAGAAATCAAGAATATTAGCTGTTTTTTTATGCTGAGTAATGTATTTTTCTCTAAATTTGCTGCTCAGAATTTAATTCGTAAAAATGAACATTACCGCAATGTATAGAACAAAAATGATGACCATGTGTTGTAAGTGTACCATTACTTGCGGGATTTACTTTTAATATATATTAACATTAGATATTTAAAAGGTTTTTCCCGAAATGGAAAAACCTTTTTTGTTTAACCCTATTTTTGTACAACTAAGAAAGCTTAATTGAATGATGAGCAAACAAACTGAAATAAAAACCGATGTAGTAATTCTTTTTGCTGGAGATTCTGGTGATGGGATTCAATTAACGGGTTCACAATTTACTACTACTGCAGCCTTGTATGGTAATGATATAAGTACATTTCCAAATTTTCCTGCCGAAATTCGCGCCCCACAAGGAACAATTGCCGGAGTATCGGGCTTTCAATTGCATTTTGGAAGTGTTGAAGTTTATACTGCTGGCGATGCTTCGGATGTATTGGTAGTAATGAATGCCGCGGCTTTAAAAGCAAATTTAAAACAACTAAAACCAGGTGGAATTATTATCGCTAATAGTGATGGCTTTGATGCAAAAAATTTAAAATTAGCCAAGTATCCTGATGGCGTAAATCCATTGAATGATGGCTCATTAGAAAAATATAAAGTGCATGTGATTGATGTAACTAAAATTACACGTACTGCACTTGCAGATTCTGGATTAGGAACAAAGGAAATGGATCGTTCCAAAAATATGTTTGTATTAGGATATATTTATTGGATGTACAATCGTTCGCTTGATACTACCATTGAATTTATTAAAGAACAATTTAAAAAACGTCCTGAACTTATTGATGGCAATGTAAAAGTTTTAAAAGCAGGTTTTAACTATGGTGATACGGTAGAAGCACCGATGAATCGTTTTGAGGTAAAACCTGCGCCTGTAGCTAAAGGAACGTATCGCAGCATTATGGGAAATCAAGCTGCTGCTTTGGGATTAATTGCCGCAGCAGAAAAATCGGGATTAACACTCTTTTATGGTACTTATCCAATCACTCCAGCTTCAGATATTTTACATGAATTATCAAAGCATAAAAATTTTGGTGTAAAAACATTTCAAGCAGAAGATGAAATAGCTGCTATTACAGCTACTATTGGTGCGGCCTTTGGTGGTTCTTTGGGTGTAACAGCTTCTTCTGGTCCTGGTATTGCATTAAAAGGAGAAGCCATTGGATTGGCGTTGATGTTAGAATTGCCACTTGTAATTGTGAATATTCAACGTGGCGGACCAAGCACTGGATTGCCTACAAAAACAGAACAAGCCGATTTAATGCAAGCTATTTATGGAAGAAATGGAGAAGCTCCGGTGCCTGTAATTGCAGCTTGTACGCCAAGCGATTGTTTTGATATGGCTTTTGAAGCTTGTCGTTTAGCAATTGAATTTATGACTCCCGTTTTCTTTTTAAGTGATGGATACATTGCAAATGGGGCTGAACCTTGGAAATTTCCAAGTGCCGCTGATTTGCCAGAGTTGAAAATTTCATTCGCTAAAAATAACTTAAAAGAAGGAGAAAAATTTTTGCCATACAAGCGAAATGAAAAATTAGCACGTGAATGGGCAATACCTGGAACAAAAGGATTAGAGCATCGTGTAGGAGGTATCGAAAAAGAGAATGAAACAGGAAACATTTCTTATGATCCCGATAATCATGAGTTCATGGTAAAAATACGTCAGCAAAAAATAGATAACATCGCTAACTATATTCCATTGCAAACTATTGATAATGGAGCAGCAAAAGGTAAATTGTTGGTGCTTGGCTGGGGTTCAACCTACGGTTCTATTAAAACTGCAGTAAAAGAAGCTATTGCAGAAGGTTACGATGTAGCACACGCTCACGTGAAATATTTAAATCCTTTACCAAAAAATTTGGGCGATATTTTGAAAAATTATGAGCACGTTTTAATTCCTGAAATTAATAACGGTCAATTAATCAAAATAATGCGTGATAAATATTTAGTAGATGCAAAAGGGTTGAACAAAATAAAAGGGATGCCATTTACATCTATTGAAATAAAAGAAAAAATTAAAGAGCTATCAAAATAAAAAATGGAAACAGCTGAAATAAAGTTAACGGCAAAAGATTTTGTAACCGATCAAGAAGTTCGTTGGTGCCCGGGTTGTGGCGATTATTCAATACTAAAACAAGTTCAAACCGTAATGCCTGAATTGGGTATTCCGCGCGAAGAAATTGTTTTTATTTCCGGAATTGGTTGCTCTTCTCGTTTCCCATATTACATGGAAACATTTGGGATGCACAGTATTCATGGACGCGCAACAGCTATTGCCAGTGGCTTAAAGGCTACACGCTCCGATTTAAGTGTATGGATTGTTACAGGCGATGGTGATGCTTTATCCATAGGAGGCAATCATTTTATTCATATGTTGAGAAGAAATTTTGATGTAAACGTATTGTTGTTTAATAACGAAATATATGGCTTAACAAAAGGACAATATTCACCAACATCACCTTTGGGAAAAGTGGCCAAGTCTACACCAATGGGTTCTGTAGACCATCCTTTTAATCCATTGGCATTGAGTTTGGGTGCAGATGGAACTTTTATTGCTCGTACTATGGATAGAGATCCTGTTCACATGAGAGAGATGCTAAAACGTGCAAATGCTCATAAAGGAACGTCTTTGGTAGAAATTTATCAAAATTGTAATGTGTTTAACGATGGTGCTTTTGAAGTATTTACCGAAAAAGGGACTAAAAAATTAAATACACTTTTTGTTGAAAATGGCAAACCATTCATTTTTGGTGAACAAGCTAATAAAGGAATTAAATTAGATGGATTTAAACCAATAATAGTAAATATAGAAGATGTTTCAGCAAATGATTTATGGATTCATGATGAGTCAGATGCCGTAAAAGCGAGTATTTTGGTTCGCTTTTTTGATCATCCTACTAATGAAAATGCCTTGCCTCGACCATTTGGTGTGTTTTATAAAGAAAATCGGTTTTGCTATGAAGATGCATTGAATGCACAAGTAGAGGAGGCTGTTAAACAAAAAGGAAAGGGTAATTTAGATGCTTTGATTAGTGGTAAAAATACATGGACTATCTGATGAATACTTTAACTATATTTGATACAAATAATTTTAAGATGAAAAAATATTTAATAGCTGTATTTATCTGCACTTTTATCATTGGGTTAAAAGCACAAACAATTAATTGTAGTAGTTTTTGTGTTACAGAAATTGCAATTGATACTTTAAATGATGAGTTAGATGTAACCATTGTGAATGGTGATACTAATAACGTAAATTACCCTATAGTAATAGTTACTGATTTAGCGGGTGATACTATTGCAAATATTAATCAGTTATTTTATTTCTTTGCTCACTTAGCAGGCGACACTGTAGTTCACAGCATTTCTACTACATTAACTAGCTTGTCAGGCACATTCAATGGAACCGTTTATATTACCGATGCTTTGTTTAACACTACTTGTTTCTTTGCAGTTCCTATGACTTGTAGCCTTGTAGGGGTAAATGAAATGGTAAGTAATGCATCTTTAAATGTTTATCCAAATCCATCTGCCGATGAGATAAATGTTCAACTGTCGGGTTTTAATGCTGGAAATAGCTTTTTAGTTTCAGTATATGATATTACAGGACGTGAACTAAACCACTATCAAAGTACAACATCTTTGATTACAATTAAAAAGGAAAATTTAGATGCAGGAATATATTTTGTTAGAGTAGCTTACGAGGGAAAATATTATTCAAAAAAAATAATATTTAATTAGTTACAAACTCATCAACTCTTTTAGTTTGCTGGCTTGCCTGCGTGATATTTCTACTTGTTCGCCACCTTTTAGTTTAACCATTAATCCTCCATTGAACCAATTTTCAATTGATTCAACCCATTTGAGGTTTACAATGTGTTTTCTGCTTGCTCTAAAAAAAGTTTTATTGTTTAGTCGTTCATCTAAATTATTTAATGAGCGCAATATTAAAGGTCTGTTTTTGTCGAAATATACGCGAACATAATTCCCTTCCGATTCAAATAGTCGAATATCAATCAGTTTAACAAACCAGCATTTATCTCCATCTTTAACAAAAACTTGGTCATCATCATTTAATGATTGAGTTTGCTCTTTCACTTCATTTTTATCGCTTACATCTTTATTCAATATTTTTTTAACTGTTTCAGCAAGCCTATTGGGCTGAACAGGTTTTAATAAATAATCCAAGGCATTTACCTCAAAAGCTCTTATCGCGTATTCATCGTATGCAGTAACAAACACAACTTCGGGTACGCCACTAATGTCTTCTAGTAATTCAAAACCATTTTTTCCAGGCATTTGAATATCTAAAAAGATAACATCTGGTTTTAATTGTTTAATGCTTTCAATGGCAGTTTCGGCATTGTTTGCTTCACCTACTATTGCTATTTCGGGGTAGATAGTAAGTAAATTTTTTAATTCTTGACGTGCTAAGCGTTCATCATCAATGATTATTGCTTTCATAGTTAATGGTATTTTTAGGAATTAGTAATGTTGTTAATACATTGGATGCATCTGCGTTTTTTATTTCTAAAGAGGCATCTTTTCCATATAATAATTGCAATCGTTGTAAGGTGTTTTTTATTCCAAAGCCACTGTCTGTTTCTTTTTGATTATTCAGTTGTCCGCTATTTTTTATTTTAATAGAAAGTACATTGTTTTCAACTGTTGTGTTAAACTCAATTACTCCACCTTCTGTTAGTTTTGATATGCCATGTTTTATAGCATTTTCAATAAGTGTTTGAATCATGAGTGGTGGTACTTGAAATGAACTGCTCTCGGGACTTATTTCAATTTTTGTTTTCAACCGTTCTTCATATCTTATTTGCTCTAATGCTAAATAATCCTTGATTATTTTTAATTCTTCATCAAATGGAATTACTTTATTTTTCCCCATTTGTAAGGTGTTACGTAAAATATTTGAAAGCTGTGTAATTGCATCTTTCGATTTGTTTGGGTTTTCATCAACTAATGCTCTGATGCTATTCATTGCATTAAAAATAAAATGAGGGTTTAGTTGTGATTTTAATTTGTTTAATTCAATTTCATTGATAGATGCTTCCCATTTTAAATTTTCAATTTCTGCTTTTTTATAATTTTCAATGTAGTGAAATAAAAAATAAATTAATGACCAAAAAAAGAATACAAAGGCATAGTTAATAATATTTGCAATAATGTTTACTGTTTGATCGTGTTTGCTTCCTTCAATCTTTAAAAAAACTTCAATTCCATATTGTAAATATTCAATAGTAGTTGCAAGTATTAATGTTGCAATAATAACTCTTGGTAATAAAGGAAGTATTTTGAGTTTA
>JAEUTT010000070.1 GCA_016787165.1 Bacteroidia bacterium
AATGAAAGGCGGGTATGTATATTCTACAAGAACAGAATTTGAGCATAATTTTGATCTACTGGTAGAGCTCATGATGAGGGGACAAATGAGTTTTTCAATTCAAAGTGAAAAAACGATTGAAAGTTTGAGAAGAATTAGAAAGCTTCCAAATGGAAGATATGATTTAAACACTATAGATGAATTAGCTAGAACTACAGCACACATGGCTGGAAATATGGAACAAATGATTAAAAATTCTGAGAATCATGAAAAAGAGTAAGTATGGAATGCCTCCGCCAAGTAATCGAAAAGAGTTCGAACATAATGTGTATTTGGTTGTTGAAGATTTCAATAGAAAAGTTAATAGTGGTGATGAAGGTTTAATTCAAAACGTTGCATGGGCAACGCTTCCGCATTTGAAAAAAGTTAGAAAGTTACCTAATGGTAGAGTTGATCTTCTTACAATAAATGAAATGTTGAGAAATCAAGCGAACATGATGAAATGGATGGAATCAATGCCTGCTCCATCATTCAATGAGGCAAAGTCTGACAATAACCCTGAATTGAATGAAACAAACTGATTTAATAAACATAATTGCTCCTGAAGATTGTAGTAAAGAGCAACTTGATTTGTTTTTTAATACCATTTTAAATGGTGGGCAGATAAAGACATCAGAAGAATTATTAATTAAAAATATTAAAAATTGTGTGTTGCTTGCTTTTTATGAAATCGAAAATAAATTGGCTGGAATATCTGCTGTTAAAATTCCTAGAACAAAATATAAAAAGACCGTTTTTGAAAAGGCAAAAGTGTCCGCTGACGAAAAACTTTTTGAATTTGAAATTGGGTATGTAGTCACTGTTCCTGAATTTAGAGGAAGAGGAGTCAGTTCTATTTTAATTAAAGAGTTAATTAAAAGGAATCCATCAGCAACATATTTCGCCACAACAAAATCGGAGTTTATGCCGAAGATATTTAAGAAAGTGAACTTCGTTAAACATGGTGAAAGTTACCTGAATACGTCAAAAGAAAAGCTTGATTTATATATCTACAATAATGATAAAACGCAGGAAAAATCTTCTTAAAAGATCCTGAATCTTATAAGAACAAATCAAAAATAATCAAGGCTAATTCTTAAACCTTGAATCCTTCAATGTACACAAGCATAGCTTTGCTTTGTGTTTTGTTATCCCCCATATTCCCTGAAAATAGACGATTCTTAGTGCTATTTGCCATTCAGTATGGCATTTAGTTTTTGAACGTGCAAGTTTATTCCCTTGATTTTTTCCCCTCAAAAAAAGAAAGTTGGAATCGCTACCACGTTCGCAAAAGAGTACGTAATTTTTCAATAATAACAAATGGAGAAGGTGGAAAATGCCCATATAGATTGGGCTAGAGAGCAGGACGTAACTGCGGAAGAGATTTTAGCTTCAGATGAATTTAAACATCTAAGCGAAGCGCAAGCGAAGGAAGTTGTTGAGTTTGTTAGAACGATGAGTACCGTTTTTTATTCTCTCTATAAAAAGCAGTACGAAACCGAAATAGAAATTGAAAACAATGAAACAAATAACAATTACGAACCAATAAAAAATGCAGCATGAAAGAATCAATTTTATTCGATCGATTTGCAAAAGGTAAGTCTTCGCATCTCAAGCGGACAAATAATTGTGTTATCTATACAAGGGTCTCAAGTAAAGAACAAGAACTTGGGTACAGTTTAGAAACGCAACGAAAGGCTTGTGAGGAGTACGCCAAGAAAACTCAATATTCAGTAATGGGAATTTTTGGAGGTACTTATGAGAGTGCGAAAACGGATGAACGAAAAGAGTTTAACCGGATGCTTTCTTTTGTAAAAAAGAGTAGAGAGAAAATCTCCTACATTATTGTTTACAGCGTTGACCGATTTTCTCGGTCGGGCGCAAACGCAATTTATATTAAGGATCAATTGCGAGAACAAGGAATTTATCTTGTTGCGGTCACCCAACCCGGAGATGCTTCGACCTCAAGTGGAGACTTTCAACAAAATATTCAAATTATTTTTTCGCAGTATGATAATCAGTTGCGAAGAGAAAAATGTATGGCTGGAGTTAAGGAGGCACTCCTTAAAGGAGAATGGTGTCATAAAGCTCCTTACGGTTATGATGAAATAAAGGAGAACGGCAAGCGAAAAATTGTTTTGAATGATAAAGGTAAACTCTTGCAAAAAGCTTTTTATTGGAAAGCAACAGAACGTATAACGCATACCGAAATTTCGGAGCGATTGGATGTGCTCGGATTGAAACTTAATGAAAAACGGTTATCCGGCTATTTTAGAAATCCTTTTTATTGTGGCTTAATGGCTCACTCGGCATTGAAGGGGCAGTTAGTTGAAGGTAATCAAGAGAAGATGGTTTCTAAGGAGATATTTTTGAAAGTAAACGAAATTTTAAGTGAAAACAGGCATGGTTATTCTTGCCATGAAGAAGCGGAGGAAATCCCGTTAAAACGCTTTTTAAAATGCGACCATTGCGGTTCTTTTATGAGAGGATATGTCGTAAAAGCTAAAAACCTACCCTATTACAAATGCAACACCAAGGGGTGCTGCAATAACAAAAGCGCAAGGGAAATTCATGGGCTTTTTGAATCAGTTCTTAAGTACTTCAGTTTATTCGGAAACGAGGCAATTAAAGGCTTTGTAACGAAACAATTGGTTGCAAACTACAATAGGGCGCATAAGGAGAAAGACCAAAGCAAAGAGGCTATAAAACGCCAAATAACGGAGATTGAAAAGAGGCTTGAAAGAATGGAAGAAAGACTAGTAAATGAAGAATTAACCCTTGAAATTTACAGTAAGCATTCCTTGAAATTAAAGCAGGAAAGGTTGGATTTGGAGAAAAGCCTAATAAAGAACCAAAAGAGGGTGTCGAACCTAGAACAATGCGTAAATATTATAATGGATTATATCGCAAACCTCCCGTCTTCTTGGGCTTTGATGGCATATAAGGACAAACAATTACTTCAATTTTTGCTTTTTCCAGAGGGTATTCGTTATAGTAAAAAAAATAACGAGTGTCGAACCACAAAAATAAATTCGGTGTTCTCGTACATATCAGGACTGGTGCGGGATTTGGCGGAAATAAAAATGGGGGATATCAAACTTTCGTTTAACATCCCCCACTTGGTGGTACCTCCAGGAATCGAACCAGGGACACAAGGATTTTCAGTCCTTTGCTCTACCAACTGAGCTAAGGTACCAGCTCATTTAATCGGGTTGCAAATGTATAAAAATATTTAATAACCCAAAAAAATATTTAAGCCTTCTCTGCCATAAATTTGTAGTTTTGTGATATGCAATTAGTTATAGACATCGGAAACACAAGAGTTAAGACCGGATTATTTGATAAAGATGAGCTTTTACATTTTTTTGTCTTTCAATCATTTGATGAGTTTATCAGTGCTAATTTGCCTGCAAAATTTCCTATTCAAAAATGCATCATCGCCTCTGTTGTTAATGAATTTGAATCCATTGCCAATTTTATGGCTAAAACAGGCGAAGTATTTATCTTTACATCTC
Source organism: Bacteroidia bacterium (assembly GCA_016787165.1). Classification (GTDB taxonomy): domain Bacteria; phylum Bacteroidota; class Bacteroidia; order 2-12-FULL-35-15; family 2-12-FULL-35-15; genus 2-12-FULL-35-15. The sequence continues at coordinate 3,534 of JAEUTT010000070.1, forward strand.
AAACCCCTACTCCACTCATCAATTTATATGAATCAGCGCATACACTTGGTAGCGACCGACTAGCAGCTGCTGTTGGGGCAAGCTGTATTTTCCCAAATCAAAACCTATTGATAGTTGATGCAGGAACGTGCATAAAATATAATTTTGTGAGTGCCAATAATGAATACTTGGGTGGCGGCATCTCCCCTGGATTACAAATGCGATTTAAAGCACTAAATCACTATACCTCCCGCTTACCACTTATTCAAACAAATTCTGGTTATAATGAATTAATTGGAAAAAACACCACAAATAGTATTCTTTCTGGTGTTGAAATAGGTAGCATTGCCGAAATAAACGGCATCATAGAACGTTATGAAAAGCAATATCCATCTATTAAAGTAGTATTAACCGGAGGAGATGTTAATTTTTTTGAGAAACGGTTAAAAAACAGCATCTTTGCAGACCCATTTTTAATTCTCAAAGGATTAAATGTGATTTTAAATTTTAATTCTAAGGCAGTAAGTAAATAATATGATGTGTATCAATAAGTATTTAAAGAGATTGACAATAGCTTTTGTGTTAGTTGGTAGCATCTTTTTTAATTCCCTTTTAATTGCTCAAACAGCTAGCACCTCTCCTTACTCACGCTATGGTGTTGGCGACTTAAATAACAAAGGATTAGCTCAATCGTTTGCCTTAGGCGGAACACACATTGCTGTTCAAAATGATAGCACGCCTATGTTTTTGATTAATGCTGCAAATCCTGCATCGTACTCAAATATTCGACTAACTACCGCTGATTTAGGCTTGGGGTATTCCAGACTACAATTAGAAAATGCTAATGCCAAAACTACCACGCATAGCGCAGCATTAAGCCATATTGCCATTGGATTACCACTTACAAAATGGTGGGGATTAAGTTTTGGGTTATTGCCGTACAGCACCGTAGGATATAAAGTTAGCGACCAACAAGAAATTGCAAACGTGGGTACGGTAAATTTTTTGTATGAAGGAACAGGAGGCCTAAATCAAGCTTTTATTGGCAATGGAATTAAACCACTTTATGGTTTGCCACGCAAATTTTCGAAAACAAAAAAATACAAGGCATTAATTTCTAATAAAAAGGCTGACTCATCGGCTAAAACTGAAGCAGAAATACTTGCCGACATAAAAGCTGCTCGTAAAATATATAAACGTAGAAAAAATTTACAAAATCTTTCTTTAGGATTAAATGTTTCGTATCTATTTGGAAACATTGAAAATTCTGCTAGATCAATTTTTCCTGGTGGATTACTTGCTTTTAACACCCGAACATATACCACTAAAAGAGTAAAAGATATTTATTTCGATTATGGAATTCAACATGCTTTTGTTTTAGATTCTTTTAAACATCGTGAGTTAAAAGAAAAAGTAAGCATCATTTGGGGTGCAACCTTTACCGCTCAAACAAATGTAAAATCAAAAATCGACAGCCTTTCATACAGTTATTTTAATAGCTCTACCGGATACGAAATAATCAAAGACACCATCGTAAATTCAAACAACGTAGACGGAACCATCACATTACCACTCTCATTTGGCTTTGGAATTGCATTCAAAAAAGGAGACAAGTGGATGGTGGCTGCCGATTATATTATTCAAAACTGGAGTAGCTACCAAGCATTTAACCAATCTCAAGGATTAAAAAATAGTATGCGTGCTACTATTGGCGTTCAATACGTTCCTAACTCAAAAGCTGTAGGTTTAGAAAACTACAAAAAACGTATTCATTACCGTGCAGGATTAAAATACTATCAATCAGCAATTGAACTAAAAAGCACTCCTTTAATTGAATATGCTGTAACGGCAGGAGTTGGATTACCTGTTGGCAGAAACTATTTATTACAAAATTTTTCAATGGTTAATATTGGAGTAGAATATGGCCAAAGAGGAACTACCACAAATGGTTTGATTAAAGAAAATATTTTAAAAGTATCACTCGGATTTACAATAAATGATAGATGGTTTGTTAAACCTAAATATGATTAATTGTATTTATTAAAACCCAATGAAAATAAATAGTAAACTATTTAACCCTTACTTTATCATCTTAACTTCTCTCTTTTTTGTTGCTTGCGAAAACGACATTGCAAAAGTTAATTCCATCACTGCCGAGCTTCAAAATAAATTACCTATTGAATCAGGGAAAAATGTAGAAATAATATATAGTGATTCAGCAAAAGTAAAAGCAAAATTAACTGCTCCACAACTTGACAGATATATTACCAAAAAATCGCAAATGGTTTTTCCCAAAGGATTAGCCGTTATTTTTTATGACGGCCAACAAAAACAAAAAAACAAATTAACCGCAAACTATGGTGTAGGCTACGATAATGGAACACAACTTGAGAAAATGGAAGTAAAAAATAATGTAGTAGTAGTAAACGAAAAAGGTGATAAATTAGAAACAGAACACTTAACCTGGAATGCTGCAACACAAAAAATATTTACTGATAAATTTGTAAAAATAACGACAAAAGAAGAAGTAATTTGGGGAGATGGATTGGAAGCCAATCAAGATTTTTCGGAATACGAAATAAAAAATGTAAAAGGACAATTATCTATAAAAGAAGAAGAGTTTAAAAATTAAAACAAATGAATAAAACATTTAAAATATTAGAAATCCTATGGCTAGTGATGGGTGCAATTGGAATTGTTATGTGTGGATATTTTATTACAATGAAAGATAATGAAGGTGCTATCTATTTTCTTATATTTACATTGGTGTGCGGACTAATGTACTCTATCAGAAAGCGCCAAAGAAAAAAACACGAAGCGTTTATAGCGCATCAAAAAAATAATAAAAAATAAAAATTGGACTCCTCTGTCGTCATTATATTAACTGCAATCATTGCCTCAGCATTTTTCTCGGGTTCTGAAATTGCATTTATTACCTCCAACAAATTACGTATTGAATTAGAGGCTAAACAAGGGAGTTTTTCTGCAAAGATACTTTCCTACTTTAACAAATATCCTTCAAGATATTTAGGGACTATGTTACTTGGGAACAATATTGCACTTGTTATTTTTGGAATTTACATGGATGAAGAACTAAAACCATTAATTGGAAATTATTTTTCATCTAAAATTATCATTCTTTTGTTGTCTACATTTTTATCCACCATGTTAATACTTGTAACTGCCGAATATTTGCCTAAAAATTTATTTAGAATAAATCCGAACCGAACACTAAGTATTTTTGCTTTCCCATTAAGCATTGTATATGGTATTTTATACCCTTTTGTTCTTGTAACAATAGGCCTTTCAGAGTTTATTTTAAAAAACATTTTCAGGGTACCTATTGAAAAAGAAAAAACAGCATTTACCATGGTTGACTTGGATAATTATTTACGACAAGGCACGTCCTCAAATGATAAAAAAGTAGTAATGGATCATGAAATTCAAATTTTTCAAAATGCGTTAGACTTTTCAAGTGTAAAAGCACGAGAGTGCATGGTGCCAAGAACCGAAATTATAGCATTAGATATCAATACGAGTATAATTGAATTAAAACAAAAATTTATTCAAACTCGACTTTCAAAAGTTTTAATTTTCGAAAATACAATTGACAACATCATTGGATATGTATATTCTAAAGAATTATTTAAAAACCCACAAAACATAAAAAGCATTCTTTTACCTGTTAGTATTGTTCCAGAATCAATGCCTGCAAATGAGGTTCTTACTGTTTTTATTCAACAACACAAAAGTATTGCAGTTGTTGTAGATGAATATGGAGGTACTTCCGGAATGATTACTATAGAAGATATTATTGAAGAAATTTTTGGAGAAATTGAAGATGAACATGATAAGGAAGAACTAATAGAAAAACAAATAAATGAAAAAGAGTTTGTCTTTTCTGCTCGATTAGAAACAGACTATATTAATCACAAATACAACACTCAGCTTCCTATTCTAGAAAATTTTGAAACTATTGGCGGCTTAATTATGCACTACCATCAAAACATCCCTAAAATAAATGAAGAAATTGTGATTGAAAATTTCGTTTTTCAAATTAAAGCCGTTTCTCAAACACGTATTGAAACAGTGTATTTAAAAATTACAGAACCTATTACGTAGTTGTTTTTTGATTTTTTTGTATCTTTACCTACAGAGATGGAATTTAAAAATCACATAGTACCCTTTTTTATATTTTCGCTAATTGTAACATTAGGCTTAAATTCTTGTGTCCGAGAGAAAAATTTCCCTCCTCAACCAAGCATTGAATTCATTGACTATGTAAAATATGGCATTGATTCGGCCGATTGTATTATATCATTTAAAGATGGAGATGGGGATATTGGAATTTATAAAGGAGATACTATTTCGCCTGATAATTTAACCTTTAAATATCTCTACAAAGGCATTGATGGTGAATTTCATCCATTTGATTTAATTGACACTACTGCTGCCATGGACACATTATTTTATGGCTATAGGGTTCCGAACATAACCCCAAACGGACAATACAAAGCATTGGACGGAGAAATAAAGGCCAAATTGAGAGTTGCTCCTATTTATGTTCCAGGGCATACTCTTGTTAAATTTGAAATTACTTTATATGATAGAGCTGGACACAGAAGCAATACGGTTTCTACTAACGAAATTTCGCTCCCTTAAACAATCTTTTTTAATTCGTTTAGCGATTTAATTTCATAAGTCACATTCGCATTGTGCTCAATAGAGTTAGGATTAAAAAAAACTTGATGTATCCCCGCATTTCTTGCTCCTCCAATATCTGCAACCAAACAATCACCAATCATTAAACTTGTTTTTGCCCGAGCATTTGCCAATTTCATTGAATAATCAAAAATACGCACATCAGGTTTTTTACATCCTGCACGTTCAGATGTAATCACATCTATAAAATAATGCTCAATTCCCGATTCTTTTAATTTAATATGTTGCACTTCTTCAAACCCATTGGTAATAATGTACAACTCGTATTTTTTACTCAAATACGACAACACTTCTTTGGCATAAGGAATTAAATTTGTTTTAACAGGAGATAAATTAACATAATCGTTTCCGATATGCATAATTAAAGAATTGTCTGTTATCGCATATTTAAGTAATGCTCTACGAAAACGCTCATACCTCAATGTTTCTTTATCAATCGTTCCTACTCTATACTCTTCCCATAGTTTATCATTTATGATGTAATATTCTTTAACAAACAAATCAATATCTTTCAGCCCCTTTTTTAAAAGCTCATAACGATCTATTATTTCGGTAAGGGTTTCATAGGAATTAGTTTCAAAATCCCATAATGTTCGATCTAAATCAAAAAAAAGATGTGAATACATTAAAAGAATAATTTAATGGAGGCGATAGAAAACGACCAAAACAAAATAGAAGCAAACATATATGCAATGATTTGTTGCCTGTTTTTAAAGTAACGTACCGCCAAAAAGCAACCCAAAGGAATCGATAAAAGAAAAGGTGTTGCTACGGATATACCTATTACACCGAATCTACGTTTGATAAATACGATAAGCCGATTTTTACGTGTAAACTTTTTTTTAGGTTTTGTAGACTCTAACTGATTTGTTTTTTTCTTTTTTTGTTCATTGTATTTTTTCAAAATTGTATCACTTAAAAAAACAAAAAACAATACACCTGTAAACCCTCCTAATGAAGTAACTACAACTGTTTCAAAAAATGAGAATCCCATTGCTAAAGCCATAGGCACAGCACCGAATACAAACTTAACTGTACTCATTAAAAACACTGATGCTATTTCCCAAATTTCTTGCTCCATTTTTTATATTTTATCTCCAAATGCTAAATCGCCAGCATCTCCTAAACCAGGAACGATATAGGCTTGTGCTGTAAGTTCATCATCAACTGCTCCACACCAAATAGTAACATTCTCGGGCAAATTTTTCTTTGCATACTCAACCCCTTCTGTGCTCGCAATGATTGACACAATATGTATATGGCTTGGCTTTCCTCTATTTAGTAGCGCTTTATATGTTAAAACCATAGATGAGCCTGTTGCTAACATTGGATCACAAAGAATAAGTGTTTTATTATTGATATCCGGACAAGCCAAATATTCTACCTGAACATCAAATGATCCATCTTTATGGTGTTTGCGATACGCTGAAATAAAAGCATTTTCTGCTTTATCAAAATAATTTAATATTCCTTGATGCAATGTTAAACCAGCTCTTAAAATAGTTGCAATTACTGGCTGTTCTTTTACTCGATTTATTGTAGCTATTCCTAAAGGAGTTGTTGTTTCTCGTTTTTCAAAAGCCAATGTTTTACTAATTTCATAAGCCATAATTTCACCCATACGCTCCATGTTTCTACGAAAACGCATACTATCTTTTTGAATTTTTTCATCTCTTATCTCAGCTATGTATTCATTAAAAACCGAGTTATTGTTCCCTATAATATGTATCATATAATTAATTATTTAAAAGCATTTGTGAGTAAAACTATTCTTGAAGATACTTGTTTTTATTTAAAACTCCAATCAAATTTTTCCAAATCCAAAATAGAACTTTTTAATAAATCAATACTTGCTCTTATATCTGATTTGTCGGCCATTTCAATTACTTGATGAATATGACGAGTAGGAATTGAAATTGCACCAGAAATGGCACCTCCAGGGTTCATTCTTTGTAACGCAGCAGTATCTGTTCCTCCTGCAGGAAGAATTTCCATTTGGTACTTTATTTTATGTTTCTCTGCAGTTTGTTTCATATATTTTACCATTCGGTAGTCACAGATCGTAGAAGCATCCATAATTTTGATCGCTACACCATCTCCTAGCTTAGTAATCATTTCATGCGGTTTTGCGCCTGGAACATCAAAAGCAATAGTTGTATCTAAGCCAAAACCAAAATCGGGTTGAATTTGCAAAGCAGAAGCATTTGCGCCACGAATTCCAACTTCTTCTTGCACTGTAAATACAGCATATACATCATACGGTGTGCTTTTTAACTCCCGCAATGTTTCAATTAAAATAAAAACAGAAACGCGATTATCTATTGATTTACAGTTTACACAATTTCCCATCTCAATTAGTTCACGCTGACGAGTAACGGTATCACCAATGCTCACTATTTTTTCGACTTCTTTTTTGCTTAATCCTAAATCAATAAAATAATCTGAAATAGGAACAATTTTTTCGCGCTCACCTGCACTCATCATGTGTATTGGCTTAGAACCCATTACACCAATAACATCTTTTTTACCGTGAACAATCACACGTTGGGCTGTTAATGTTTTAGGGTCAAAACCGCCTAAAGGAATAAATCTTAAAAATCCATTATCATCAATATGAGTAATAATAAACCCAATCTCATCCATGTGAGCAGCAATCATTACTTTTTTATTCTTTTTCCCTTTTTTAAAAGCGGTAACATTTCCCATATTGTCAACAGAAACTTCATTTGCCAACTTTTTAACTTCACGTATTACTACTTCTCTTATTCGTTGTTCGTGACCTGGAGCTCCCGCTACTTCACAAATTTCTTTCAATAATTTTAAATTGATACTCATCTTCTATTTTTTTAAATTATTCAACAGCGGAAAGTTTAATCATGTTTGATTTGCCTTTTTCGCTCAATGGAATACTTGCAATGTTAATTACTAAATCATTGGTATGCACCATTCCACTTTTCTTTAAAATAAATTTTATGTCAGCAATAGTATGATCGGTACTAATATTTTTATCATAATAAAACCCTTTAACTCCCCATACTAAATTGAGGGTTGTTAGAATGTCATAGTTATCTGTAAACACAAAAATATTTGCTTTCGGGCGATGACTTGCCAATTTAAATGCAGTATACCCGGAATGTGTCATCGTAACAATTGCCGCTGCACTGGTACGCTGCGCCATTTTTGCGGCAGTATAACAAATTGAATCCGAAAGAAATCGTTCGTTGCGAACATCTACTTCGGGTGCTGCATTATCACGGTTATAAATATCCGCTTCTTGCTCTACATGTTGAATGATTTTTGTCATTGCCTCCACTACTTTTGCAGGATGATTACCAACAGATGTTTCTCCGCTCAACATAACTGCATCTGCTCCATCCATCACACTATTTGCTACATCATTTACTTCGGCACGCGAAGGACTGATATTTGTGATCATGCTCTCCATCATTTGAGTAGCAATAATTACAGGTTTAGATTGCTCCAAACATTTACGAACTAGCATTTTTTGAATTACCGGAACTTGTTGCATTGGAATTTCAACCCCTAAATCGCCACGAGCAACCATTAATGCATCTGTTTCTTTAATGATGTTGTCTATTTCTAATATCGCTTCTGGTTTTTCAATTTTTGCAACTACTCGCGTTCTAATTTTTTGATTGAAATTTGCGATTAAATGTTTTAGCTCTATGATATCAGATGCCGAACGAACAAATGAAAGTCCAACCCAATCAACATGATGGGTTAATGCAAAATCTAAATCCTTTAAATCTTTTTCGGTTAAGCATGGCAATGATACTTTTGTATTAGGAAGATTTACTCCTTTTTTAGAAGACAATATTCCACCATGGCGCACAACAGCTTTCACCTCATCTGTCCCATTTGTCGCAACCGTTTCTAACAAAAGTTTTCCATCATCAATCAAAATATTTTCTCCCACTTTTACATCTTTCGGAAACTGAGGATACGTAATATAAACGCGCTCAGCAGTGCCGGTACACTCTTTTGTTGTAATAATAATTTCTTTTCCAGCAACTAGCTCCACACCATTGTTTTCAACCACTCCAATTCTTAATTTTGGCCCTTGCAAATCAGCAAGAATTGCAGTATGTGTTCCTAATCTTTTATTGATTGCTCTGATATTATTAATTTGTTCTAATACATTCTCGTAGGAGCCATGTGAAAAATTAATTCGACATACATCTGCTCCTGCTTTTATCATTCCTTCAATCACTTCCACAGAAGAAGATGCAGGACCTAATGTTGCAACAATTTTTGTTCTTTTCATTTTTTATTTTATTTGTAATTTCTATCGTATTTAAAAAATTAAGTTTTGTTTTGATTTTAAACTTTTTACATCTATGCGAACTGCCGTTTGTATATTTTCAATTTCTTTTAATTGTCGAATTATATCATTTACTTCTTCGTATTCCATTTCTGCTTTTATTACAAAAAAGTAGCTCATTTGTTTTTGCTCAGGAATTAAATATTCGTTATCTAATTCATTATCACTTGATAAACCAAAAAGAGTTGTTTCGTTTGTTGCTAAGGCTTTCGACTCGCTTAAATTAGCAATGATAGCATATTCACTAAATTCATTGTGGTTTTGATAAAAAAAGAACGAAAAATAAGAAGGTGTATCTTGTTTTTTACCTTTTATCTCTAGCGATTCTTGCTTTACCAATTGAAGATTGAATGCATTATTTATTCCCCAACACAATCTGTAATCTTTCTCATTGGAAACTATTCCAATCAACACAAAATCGTAATCAAATTCTATTTCAAGTGTATGCTTTGCCAATTGCTGTTATTAAAACTTTTGTAAAGTTAAAAATCTATTGCAAATAACTTGTTTAAAATAGGTTAATTTTCCGCTTTTTATAGCATAAATATTTATGTACATTTGTAGTATGTTAAAAGTAAAAGTAAACAACAAGCAAGAGCACCAAGTAGTGTTCGAAAATGAAACATCAGGAACAATTGATGGACAAGCATTTTTATGGGATATTATTGAAGTAAAAAATGGAACATTTCATGTTATCAAAAACAATAAATCATATACTGTTGAGCTATTAAAAGCAGAGCCTGCCGAAAAATCATTTTTGGTAAAAGTAAATGGCAACAAGTATCAGCTTAATGTAAAAGACAAGTTTGATGAGTTACTGAAAAGCTTAGGAATGGATAACTTAAATGCCAACAAGGTGAATGAAATAAAAGCACCAATGCCTGGATTGGTATTAGATATACGTGTTTCTGAAGGTGATGAAGTAAAAAAGGGAGATGCTATTTTAGTATTAGAAGCAATGAAAATGGAAAACATTTTGAAATCGCCAACAGATGGAACAATCAAAAAAATTAATGTTAAAAAAGGTGTAGCAGTTGAAAAAAATCAAGTATTAATCAACTTTTCATAAAAAATAAGCATGGCCGATTCACGCAGAGATTTTTTTAAAAAAGCAGCAGCACTTACAATAGGTGCAATTGCTACTTCTACAGTTGTAAAGTCAGCTATTGTAACAACTAATTTTTTAGAAAAAGAAATATTACCTATTGATGGCGGGAAATTCACTTTGCCAGCTTTACCTTATGGATATGATGCTTTAGAGCCTCATATTGACAAGCTAACTATGGAAATTCATCATAGCAAACATCATCAAGCGTATATAACCAACTTAAATAAAGCATTAGAAACAGTTGATGGTAATGTATTAGGAAGTCCACAATCATTAGAAAATATTTTCAATAAAATGATAATGATGCCAACAGCAGTTCGCAACAATGCCGGAGGACATTATAATCACAGTTTATTTTGGCAATTAATGAGTGCAAAAGGAGGGGGAGAACCAAAAGGGAAGTTAGCAGAAGCCATCAAAACACAATTTGGTTCTGCTGAAGAGTTTAAAAAACAATTTAATGATGTTGCCATGAAACGTTTTGGTTCGGGTTGGGCATGGTTAGTAAAAACAAAAGACGGGAAATTGGCAATCGGCTCTACCGCCAATCAAGACAACCCTTTGATGATATTACCTGAAATAGAAATAAAAGGAACACCTGTTTTGGCTTTAGATGTATGGGAACATGCCTATTATTTAAAAAATCAAAATAAACGTGCCGATTACATTGCCTCTTGGTGGAATGTGGTGAATTGGGAAGTCGCTGATGGTTTGTATAATTCATAAAAAATAATTTCAAACAATAACATAAATTTTTCTTCGTTAT
>JAEUTT010000139.1 GCA_016787165.1 Bacteroidia bacterium
AGTATAAGTTACACCAAAATTAATTGTATTTTTCAGCACAGGCCCTGTAACATCAATAGTAACAGGTGTATTCATTATATATGCCCAATAACCTTTATTGGGTGTAATTGGATTAGTAATATTTGTTGGTTCAACATAACCATCATCATAAATTCCAGGCAAAGTTTCATTGTAACTAACAATTGAAGCATTGGTAACTATTGGATATGGATAAGCAGAGCCTGGGAAACCGCCAGTTATAAAATCATCATCCCACTGCTGTAAAGTAGCTCCTGAAACCGGGGTACATAAAAACATCCAACCATCTGTACCTGCTGGAACATAACGCTGCATAGTAACATCACCTGTAATATTTGCCGTTGCTGGTATTGTAGCAATACGTGCTGTTCTGGAAGCATTTGAAATAAGAGTAAAGCCTTGGTTGTTGGTAGCAAATGTCCCGTTGGTTAATGTAAGTGTGTTAATTAAATTTTGAGCACTACTTAAACCAGCACCAGCATTATTATTCAAAACAATATTATTAAAACTTGTAACACTTGTTCCTCCAATCGACTGAAGTGTTGTTCCATTAAAAGTAATTGTTCCTGCACGTGTATTAAACATGCCATTATTTGTATAGTTTCCTCGTATATTTACTGCATAGTTGCTTGCACTAATATCAAAGGTTGAACCAGAGTTAATCGTCACATTGTTGGTCGCAACTGCCCCTCCAAGTGTTTTAGTATTATTACCTGCAAGTACTAAATTATTAAATGTTTCGCCTGTTGTTTTTGTGATTGTTTGATTTCCACCATTAAATGTAACAGTTCCTGTTCCTGGGGTAAATGTTCCTACATCTAACCAATTACCACCAAGTGTTAAGTTTAAATTATTTGCATTTAAAGTCCCAGAGTTAATCATAATATTATTTGTAACCGTTAATGAATTAGTATTTAAACGCGCTGTAGCATTAGCACTATTTATGGTTAAATTTCCTACTCGTGCACTTGAATTAATATTTATAATTTGAGCAACTGGTGTTGTAGTACTTCCTATTTGTAAAGTACCTCCAGTTACTGCACTATTAGATACATTTAAGACTGTATAACCTAAATCTTGCGCACCATTTCCACCTTCACGCGGAATAATAATTGTTCCGCCACTCATATTAAAAGTAGAACCAGCACCATCAATTTGAAAAGGAGCAATAGTAGTAGAAGTACAACCAACAGAAGGAACAGTTAAGGTTCCTCCTGATATTGTAAATTTTGAAAGTGTATTAATATTTGAAGAATAATATTGTCCGGCAACATTTACCGTTCCTCCAAAAATTTGAAACACACCACCATTAGAAACAATATTCTCATTGGCAGCATCACCAATGTTAACAGCACCTAAATTCACAATTAAATTACCATACAATGAAACACCAGCAGGAAAATTAACTATTGCTGTAGAACTATTCGCGATAAAACCACTTGTATTATTAATAGTTGCTAAAGCTGTAAAAGGAGTTAATGTAAGTGCACTAACGGTAGACAATTTAAATGAACCATTTGTTAGGGTTAAAAAATTATTTTGAACAGTAAAATTAGTTGCAGTAACATCTAAAGTATTATTAATAGATGTTCCCATATTAAGAGTAATCAAATTATATCGATTAGTAGCACCTGTTCCACCCAAAATGGCATTCCCATTTTTTATAAAATTTACATTGCAAACACGATTGGCATTAAATCTAAAATCAACAGTTCCATTATTAATTAAATTTCCATTTAAGTTTAGAGTATGTGTTGCATTGTTCGCGATATTAAATGTAGCCCCTGCGTTTACCAATAAGTTTGAACTCACGTTTAATGTTAAATTAGTTCCTCCAGTGTATCTTAGAGTGCCTGATGTTCCTTCTCCAATGGTTAAATTATTACAAACAGCATTTACATTAATACTAACCGTATGCCCATTGCGTATAGTAACATTATCTGCAGCTGTTGGCACACCCGCTGGAGTCCACGTTCCTGCAACATTCCAATTTCCTGTTCCTGTTGAAAATTTATTTCCAGCAGCATTAGTAGCTTGTGTTCCATTGATTGATGCACTTAAAAAACCATCAGTAACAGCATACAATCGCCAATAGTATGTTGTACCAGGCATCAAGCCCGAAATAGCCGAATTGGTTGCATTAGCAGCAGTTTGAGTAACAAAACTAAAATTCACATTATCTGTTGAATTATAAATCACATACCCTACTTCATTGGTGCACCAGTTAGTCCAGCTTAAAGTCATTCCCGTTTGCGACACACCAGCAAACGTGAGTGTTCCTGAAGGTGAAGCAGGAGCAGTAACTGTTGGTGTAAAAGTGATTTTTGAATTATTTGTAGGCATTGCCGTTAAAGCATTTTGCTCAGTATTATTAAACGTGTTAGAATTTGCTGTTTGCTGACATTTAAGCTGAGCAGCAGTAGGTGTGTTTGCTAATGTGGCGGCATTTATTCCACAAGTGTACGTAAAGTTAGCTGTACCTTGAGTCATTGTGCCGTAAACAAATTCTATCACACCTGTAGTTTCATACAATTTGACTTGAAAATTTAAACTTGGTGTTGTGTTTAAATACACAGCCATATTTATCCATTCGATTGTAAGTACTCGTGCAGGAGCAGTACCTGTTACCAAATATTTAATACTATTACCCAATGCATCTACTCCACCCGATGCAGTCATATCATCATAAAATGGGGCCAATGCCAACCATGTTCCAGAACCATTTCCAGTAAATTGAGCATTGTCGTAGCCATAAGGACCTGCAACAGGTCCACCATCGGCTGTTGATGATGAAAAATCAACAAAACCATTTGTAGAAACACTAAATTGAGTATACCGTGTTCCATTGTACCAAAAATCAAAACCAATATCCGTAGCTACACTTCGATTATCATCTTGAGAAAAACCTCCATTATTCCTCCAACTATCAATAGCTATTCCTGTACTATTTATTGAATTATATAAAATACCTGTGGTACGAGTTGTACTATAATTTGCAATGCTTTGAGCATTTAATAAAGAACAGAAAAACAACAATGAAAATAAAAGAGAGTAGACTTTTTTCATATTTAATATTTTTAACAAAATCTTACATATGTAAGATTTAATGTGAAAATATATAAATATAAGATTTAAAACAAAAAATATCGGCAAAATCTCATTTATCGTCTTTAAACAAGGGAATTAACAAAACAAATGCGAAGAATTAATAGACCATAAAAAAAACCGCTTAATAAGCGGTTTTTTTAGCGAACAAACTAAATATCATTTAGTACGGATTCACCCAAGCAATTTCAGACTCTACGGGCTGAATACTCATTACCGGAATTTTTGAATGATTAATAATTTGTTGAGCATAGGTTCCTAACAAACGTCCTGTCAACGTTTCATCTTGATCAGTCATAATTACAATCAAATCAGCATTTATTTCTTTTGCATATTCGTAGGTAGCTTTTGCTTGATTACCACCATTTATAACCTTACGACTGTACAACACATCATTTTTTTTCAGGTACTCTTCAATTTGCTCTAACTTCAATTCAAACTTTTTCATTTCAGTAGCATCATCACCTTCTGCTAAACCCAAAATATGAATTTTTGAAGCAAATTGTTTTGCCATTACTATCGCATGATTTACTTTTTGACGAGAATGTTTAGAATCATCTATTGGTAAAACAATATCTTTAAATCCTACTTTATTAGCATGTGCACGAACCGATATTACAGGGCAAATAGATTCTGTAACAACTTTATAAGTGTTGCTACCTACAAAAAACTCTACCACACCCGAAGTTCCATGAGTTCCCATCACCACCAAATCTACCTCATGTTCTTTTGATACATTTACTATTTCAGAAAAAATATTTCCTTCAGTAGTAATACATGTTGATTTTACGCCATATTTTGAGCGGATTCCTGCAGCTATATCTTCTAACCTTTTTTCAATTGCTTTTACAAAATCGGTTGGTGCTTCTACACGTAACTCTGGTGATACAATACTAAATTTTTCCCAGGTTTTTTCTGCAACATGCAATAAAACTAAATCTGCTTTAAAAATTTGAGCTGTAAATGCAGCGTGCTCAATTGCAGTAAGGGCTGTTTCCGAAAAATCCATCGGAATTAAAATTTTTTTAATAACAAAAGCTTTCATAGATTACAATTATTTGATTTAAACTAAGGTATTTTTAAATAAATTTGAACTCGATTACGTACAAATTAAACCATTAAAATTCTATTTAGCAAATATACTGCATCTATAATTAAAAGAACCATAAAATGACCAATATCATTCCTGAAACAGAACTAATATTAAACCCTAATGGCAGTGTTTACCATCTTCAACTACTACCCGAACACATTGCACCCAATATTATTATTGTAGGTGATCAAGGTCGAGTGCCTACGGTTTCAAAGTATTTTGAATCAATTGATGCAAAAATTCAAAATCGTGAATTTGTTAGTCATATTGGAACATATAACGGAAAAAGAATAATGGTACTTTCATCTGGTATTGGAACAGACAACATTGATATTTTAATGAATGAACTAGATGCCGCAGTTAATATCGACTTAAAAACAAGAACCATTAAACCTAATAAAATTAAATTAAACATTGTTCGTATTGGTACTTCAGGAGCTTTGCAAGCCAATATTCCGGTTGACAACTATGTGGTTTCTAGTCACGGAATTGGGTTTGATGGGTTACTCAACTATTACGAAGAGTTAAATACAGTGAACGATAATGAAATATCAGAAGCTTTTATAAGCCAAACCAATTGGAATAAAAATCTAGCTTTTCCTTATGCCATTAAAGGCTCTGAAATGTTAATAGAAAAAATTGGATTTGATCAAATTAAAGGAATTACAGCAACAGCCCCTGGATTTTATGGCCCGCAAGGTCGAAAACTTAGGTTGTCGCCCTGGGTAGAAGACTTTAACCAGCAACTTACCGATTTCAGCTACCAAGGCTTACGAATCACCAATTTTGAGATGGAAACCTCTGCATTGTATGGCTTAGGAAAGCTTTTAGGTCATGAAACATGCACTATTTGCGCTATTATTGCCAATAGAGTAGCAAAAAAATACAGCAAAGACTACCACCCTACTATTGAAAATTTAATTCAACTAGTATTAGAGAGATTAACAAAGTAAGGTTGAAATCTTATTCATAAGATGGTACTTTAGCCTCATTTCCACTCTATTTTTGTAACCGTAACAATGGTTTACTATGAATAAGCAGGAAATTAAAGCACTAATTAGCTTACTTGACGACCCAGATGAAAACATCTATCAGGAAGTGAGCATGCGATTTTTATCATTTGGAGAAGAAGTGATTCCTGTTTTGGAAGATGCTTGGGAACATTCATTTGATACCTTAATTCAAAACCGAATAGAAAACATCATCCATCAAATACAATTCGACCTTATCAAAGAATCATTAAAACAATGGGCCGAACCACATAATCAAAATTTACTGGATGGAGCGTTATTAATCGCTAAATATCAATACCCTGATATTGATGTAAAAAAAGTAAAAAAGCAAATTGAACAAATCAGACAAGATGTTTGGTTAGAATTAAATGAAAATTTAACTGCACTTGAAAAGGTCAAAATTATTAATCATATCATTTTTGATGTACACAACTTTAGTGGTAACACAACCAATTATCATGCACCTCAAAATTC
This sequence comes from Bacteroidia bacterium, assembly GCA_016787165.1. Taxonomy (GTDB): domain Bacteria; phylum Bacteroidota; class Bacteroidia; order 2-12-FULL-35-15; family 2-12-FULL-35-15; genus 2-12-FULL-35-15. The sequence continues at coordinate 5,704 of JAEUTT010000139.1, forward strand.
GTACATTAATAACGTACTAGAAAGCAAAAAGGGAAATCCTTTATTACTTTCAATTATATACACCATTGTAGCACAAAATCTAGAGATTCCGATTTATGGTGTAAACCTTCCAGAACATTTTATATTGTGCTATGTTGATAGTGAACACATGGGCGTTCCATCTACAGAAGATAATATGGGAAGTAATGTTTTGTTTTATATTAATCCTTTTAGCAAAGGCGCTGTATTTGGAAAAAAAGAAATAGATGCGTTTTTAAAACAATTAAAATTGGAAAACAAAGAAATGTTTTATGAACCTTGTTCCAATTTAGAAATCATAAAGCGACTATTACGCAACCTTGTTTCATCCTACGAAAAATTAGGTTATCCCGACAAAAGCAAGGAGCTAACTTTGCTATTAGAAAACTTAGGCTAGTTTTATTTTAAACGCTTGTACGTTAAATAATAAATACTTTTTAGTAGTTTATTATCATGAATAAAATCAAGTAGCCTTTCTTTAAATGGAAGTTTTTTTCTGTAATTTTTCCTTATGCTTTTATATACCGATTGAGGTAAGTTATTTTGAAGAATCATGTCTTTTTCCAACTGATGCAGTTGCTGTGTTTTAGGATTAGAACTTGTTCCTGTAAAATCATAATTACAAATAACAGTATCCGTATAATTAAAAACATTGGGCTTTTTTGCATATACCTTTAGAAAGAAATCAAAATCAGCGGCAATTTTATATTGTGTATCATATAATCCAAACTCATCAAATAATTCTCTTTTAATAAAAACAGCTTGATGATTTAATGTTTTTAAATACCA
>JAEUTT010000143.1 GCA_016787165.1 Bacteroidia bacterium
TCATATCCGCCAGCAGGCGGACGTCAGTTCGAGTGATTAATAAAAAATTAAACGTTCTTAAAAAAATATTGCGGGGTGGAGCAGTTGGTAGCTCGTTGGGCTCATAACCCAAAGGTCGTCCGTTCGAGTCGGGCCCCCGCTACTATAAAGCGATTCAGAAATGAATCGCTTTTTTATTTATATATGTTTACAGTCTACGTTTTATATTCCCCAAAGCACAATAAAATTTATATTGGATATACTTCGGATATAGAGAATCGAATGTTGTCTCATAATTCTCTTGCAACTAAAGGATATACAATTAAGTATAGACCATGGGAAATAGTTCATAAAGAATTTTTTGAATCTAAGGTAGATGCAATGAAAAGAGAAAAGCAACTTAAATCGGCAAAAGGTCGAGAACTTATTTGGGGTTTAATAAGATAGGCGTTGGGCTCATATCCGCCAGCAGGCGGACATCCGTTCGAGTCGGGCCCCCGCTACTAATTAAAAAGAGTCAGCATTTGCTGACTCTTTTTTTGTTTTATACCCATTCTATTTAACCCATTTACGCCAACTAGCCAACCTAAACTTACCTATCCATAACTGCACAGAGCCACAACTACTAAATAGTGATTTAGAACTGTTCGCTTTTTTATTTATTCATTTATACTTTTTATAACTATATAATTTTTGATAGAGTTAATAAAACGAAAGCAGTCCAATAAAAAGCAAAAAAATCATACTCTAAATTAAGCTCGAAAACTTAATTTTTGAAAAGTAAAGCTCATTATAACAGGTAGTTAATTACAAAAAAGCGTTGCTCGAAACCATAATCTAGCTATAAATTAGGTTTGACTTTGTGAAAAATAAAAACAAATATTTGCCCCGTTAGTAATTTGTATTAAAAAACAAAAGCCAGATTATTCATAACCATGAAAAAATATTTATTTCTAATTACCTTAAGTTTTTTAGTTGAAGCTTGCCACACACATTCTTTTTTGCCACCAACACAAAATACTCCTTTATTTACCAATAAAGAACAAGCTATTTTTAGTGGAGCTATCACTTATAGAAGTTTGGAAATAAATGGAGCATATACACCTATAAAACATTTTGCTGTAATGGGAAGTTTGCAAGTAAGTAATGCTGTTGTTCCTGAGCTTGGGATTGGAACTTATTCATCAATCTATAAAAACAAAATTGTGGGAGAAATATATGGAGGTATAGCTTTGTGTAATTTATATTATAAAAAAGAAGATGAAAAAATAAAATCAATTATTGGTAGTCCAAATGGACATTATAATTTTGATATTACGATGAAAGGGTACCGTGTTTTTTTACAACCCAACTTAGGATTTCGAATTAGTGATAAAATAAACATTGCAATGTCTACAAAAGCATGTCTCTGGTATTTTACTCAATATGAATATTATCGTGAAACGTGGGACTATTTAAATGCTAGTGGCTCACATAGCAAACTAGCAGATAAAGACTCTACTTATTTGAAAAATGTAGGAGCTGTTACTATTGAACCTGCAATAACGCTGAAAACTGGTGGCAAATATGGTAAATTTATGGTACAAACAGGAGTAAATTTAAACATAACAAATAACGAAAAATTACCAGTACCTTATCATAATATTGGGATGTTTATTCGATTAGGTTTTAATGTTGCTGTTGATTTTAATGATTTCAAAAAAAAGAAATCTAGCACAAATCAGAATTTAAATTAAAAAAAGAAAAGAAAAATGAAAAAAATAGTTTTATATCTATTCGCAAGTGTTTTGTTTAGCGCTTGTGATTATGACTACAAACCCATATTCGAAGAGCCTCCTGCTCCGTTAGAAGATTTAGCGGCTTACTCTTATTTCAAAAAAGGCACGTATTGGATTTATAAAGATAGTGTAAGCGGTGCCGAAGATAGTGTGTATGTAAACTTTGATACAGCTTATAGTTATTACCAAAATAACGGATTACAAGCAGCAGGCAATTATATGTTTTACTTTTTTGCGGCACACAGCTTTTATGATACTTATAATTATGAATATAAAATTTCAATGGGTTATTATAGCATTACAACAAATGGTGTGGGTGTTGAAAGGCATAGGTATAAACCTGGGCATTATGTAGGCGATACTTATTTAATGCACAATAGATTTGTTAATGGTGCTTTTGCTGGACTCTACACAGGAATAGGTGCAACTTATTTTATAAAGTATTATGATAGTATCAATATTCTTGGTCATTATTATCCAAAAACAGCCAAATTTTTTGATACAAAAAATGAATCAGAGTATGAAAGTCCAACCAGTTTTTACATATCAAAACACATCGGCATTGTGCGCAAAGAACGAGTAGATACATTACAAACCTGGAATTTAATTCGATACCATATAATACAATAAACTAAAACCATAAAAAATGAAAAAAGCAACATTTGGCAAGGCACTCTGTGTACTTGCAGTAGGATTCTTTTGTCTGAATGCAAACGGACAAAATGAGCATGAGTATTTAAAAAAGTACTGGAATTACCGACAGAAACTGCAAAAGTATTTTGTGAAAATAGGAAAAGGAGATGGCAAAAGCATTTGTTTTGATAACATTGATAATAATCAATACAATGATTTTTCGAACAGTACTTTTTGGGGCAACACACCCAAAGATCCTGTCACCCAATCCGTTAATGGTTATCGAAAAATGGGCGATGCCATGGCACAACATGGCGAATATTTATCGGTATTGGCAACTCAATATAAATTATTGGTCGATGCAGGTAAAGATGTGCAAGCTACACTCAATGAAATTTATTATGCTTTAGTAGCGGTGCAACGAGTGGATGAAAATGCAGAACGATTTTTTGATCCACTAGGACAACCAACTAACAACAACGGTTTTTTCATCCGTGATGATGCCAATCAAAATTTAGCAAACGAATGGTTAACAGAATACCCGAATACACAAGATAATCGGGATAATTACTATGGAATAAGCTCTAATTACTATAGAGATATTGCCCCCAATGCCATTAATATGAACAATGAAATGAGCCAAGATCAATTATTTGGTTTGATGCAAGGTTTTTTATTCATTAAAAAATTCATTGGTCATGTGTATGTGCAGCCTAAACCTACTGATGCTGGTTTTTTCTTGGATGATAAAGTAAGTGACATTACACAACGTTGTATGAATTATATTACTACTGTTCATCATCGTACAAATCATCATAACGAACTTTTGAAATTTGATATGGCTGATTTAAATTGGTTATATCTTTTAGGTGTTCTAGCACCAATACCACACATGGGGCCTGTAATTATATTTCCGCACAATACACAAACAATTTATACTACATGTGAAGTAGATGAAAACTGGATGATTTTAAATCCTGTAACACAACAAAAAGTGGCTAATGGAAGTGAAATGCGCCCTTTTGCTTATCCCATAAGTAAAGCAGGCGAACTTATTACGGGAGTTAACTACACATCAGCGCAAAATCAAGCATCTCGTATTAAATACACTACAACTGATATTTTATTCGATAATGATTTTTGTATTCCATTTAATTTAAATATTCCTATTGATGATGTGTTTGGTTCCCACTGGTGGCAGTTACAATTTTTAGGTGAATTACTTACTCCCAATACAATGGGAGAAAATACAATGCATTTTTGCGTAACTATTTACGAACCTGTCGCAAACATCCCACATCCATTAGGAAATGAGCCTATCAATGTTTGTTTTAAGAGTTTTAATATGTTTATGATGCTTCAATTAGCATCAATGACAGGTACTTGGTCACATTCAAAGGTGTCGGAAATTTCAGAAAATTGGCACATGGAAATTTTTGATTTAATGTATGCGGTATTAAATAACACAACACCCATACACCCAAAATCGTTCTGGGAAAACATTTTAAATAGCGCACCATGTCAAGGGCCTTATAATATAAGATTAACCGACTCAAGTTTAGCTGTAATATCTCATAATTACGATCCTAATGGATGGTTTGAAAACACCCGCTGGGCAGGTGCTGTAACTCCTTCTGCAACTACATTTGGGGAGTTTAATGGCAATGATTATATGTTATTATATAATTTGTATCGTATTGCTTATGCTAATCAATTAACACAAACAGAATATACTGATATATCTTGTCCATGCGAAAATTCACCCAAGTTAGAAGCAAATATTTCTGCAGGTGTTTTGCAAGCAAATACAAACGTAAAACGAAAATTTGCAAATGATTATCTCCCTATAGGAATAAAACTAAAAGAGTATTCTATTCATCCACTTACGGTCCCAGCACAAAAAGAACTAACAGTTGAAACAGACTTAATAATTTGTAACAATAGTAATTTAACTATTAATTTAGGGGGTAAAGTTACCGTTGGAAATGCTACAGTAGCACCCTCATCAATTATTGTGAGAGAAGGAAGTAGCATTACCATTAATAATAAAGGCAAGCTAATAATTAATGACAATCACAAAGTAATCATTGAAAAAGGGGCTAAACTGTATTATCAAGCAGGGGCTGAAATAGAATTACTTGGCGATAATGCATTGTTAGAAATTCAAGGAGATTTGATTTTAGGAAACAATTCAATATTTAAATTTACATATCCAAATACAAATAGTGGTTATGTGAAATTTAGTAAGCCCGATTATTCAAATCCTCCTTATGATCAAATTAGAGTGGCTAGCCCAGGCCAAACTGCAGGTGTTGAGTTAAGAGGAAAAAATAAAGCAGATAAAATTTTAGAAGTAGCACAGGATTTATTGCAAGTAACTACTGCAAATGGAATAAGTTCTTTTAAAATTGAACACGGCACAGTAGAATATAATTTTCCTAATCAATACAATTCAAATCCGCAAATTAGTCATATTAGTTCTGATGCCAATGTGAGGATATTTAATGCTTCTTTTGTTAGCAATCCTTCTACTATTGGTCGTATGGCTGTTTGGGGACAATCACAATGTCAAATTAGTAATAGTGATTTAAACTTGTATGGCTACCTATTTGTAAATGGTCATAAATTAGATGTTACAAAATGTACAGGAGGTATTTATACGCAAGGTCGTGGAGTAAACATTTATAGTTGCAAAGGAGATTTAACCACAGAACTAGCAAATTATAATTCATTCGCAAAAAACAGTGATTTTAGTTTTGGTTCAGGAGC
>JAEUTT010000184.1 GCA_016787165.1 Bacteroidia bacterium
AAAATGAGATTTCTCCTTACAGTCGAAATGACAAATTATAGATGTCATTTCGAAAGAAACGAAGTGGAGTGAGAAATCTTTCAATTTAAAATGAGATTTCTCCTTACAGTCGAAATGACAAATAATAACTGTCATTTCGAACCCGCCTAGCCGTCAGGAAGTCGAAGTGAAACGAAGATATAAATCTTTTTTCCTCGTCAAAAAACAATTCAAAATACTTATATTTGGAATCAAGAAGAGTAATCTTTAATGATTAAAGATATGCGAGTTAAAATGATTAGATATAACTAAAACAATGATTAAAAAACTATCCATTGTGATTCCGGCTTATAATGAAGCCGCAACCATTCATCTTATTTTAAATAAAGTGATTGATGTTAAACTTTTAAATAACATTGAAAAAGAAATAATAATTGTTAATGATTGTTCAAAAGATAACACCAAAGAAGTGATTGAGCAATATATTGAAAAAAATAAGCAACATAATATCCGCTTGTTTAATCAAGAGTACAACCAAGGGAAAGGGGCTGCTTTACACAAAGGAATTTCATTGGCTACCGGAGAATATTTAGTAATACAAGATGCCGATTTAGAGTACGACCCGGAAGAATACAACATATTACTTAAGCCTGTTATTAATGGCTTTGCGGATGTGGTGTACGGTTCGCGATTTATGGGAGGCCGACCACACCGAATTCTTTTCTTTTGGCATACCATCGGAAATAAATTTTTAACTTTTTTATCCAACATGTTTACCAACTTAAACTTAAGTGATATGGAAACATGTTATAAATTATTTAAAACCGAAACCATTCAAGCAATAAAGCTAAAAGAAAAACGATTTGGTTTTGAACCGGAAGTAACTGCTAGAATAGCGCGTATACCAAAAATTAGAATTTATGAAGTGGGTATTTCCTATTATGGAAGAACCTATGAAGAAGGTAAAAAAATTGGTTGGAGAGATGGATTTAGAGCTATTTGGTGCATTTTAAAATATAATTTGTTCAGTAAATAATGGATTAAGCAAAATTTAAAATGAAAATTCGCATTCTTCTTTTTTTATCAAGTCTTTTTTTTATTGCCTGCAATTTTTGTGATGAAGAAAACAAAGAAACAGCACCTCCCGTTGAAAACACTCCTAAATACATCATTAAAGCTGCCAATATGCAATTTATAAGCATTGGTTCCGACTCTATTTTAATTGCAAACCAAAGCGACCCTTCCAAAGCAGAAGAGTTTGAACTTATTGATGTAGGAAATGGCAAAAGCGGGTTCATCTCTTCCACCGAACGATTGGTTTCTGCAAATTTTACCAATAATGATATGGTAGATGTTATACGTACAAAAGTGGGCGACTGGGAACAATTTGAAATTATTTATCTTGACTCTACACGAGTAAATATTAAAGCATGTAATGGAAAATTTTTAAGTGCTGATTTAGCTTCCGAACAAGTAAAAATAATTGCTAATAGGGATGTTGCTTCACTTTGGGAAGTATTTGAAATGATAAAAAAATGAAAAATTTTAGACTCTGACGGTTTGAAAATAATGAAAAAGCATACATCCAATTATTTGTTTCTACTTCTTTTACCCACTGCTTATTTTATTCTATGGCAATATGGTTATAATGTAAGTAAAAAATTTTTCAGTACATTTCCCGACTCCATATACATCTATCTCACCAATGGAATGAATATTGCCAGTGGAAATTTTGATATCGGGCATTATGATAATCCAGGCACACCTGTCCACCTCTTTGTTGGACTGGTAATATATATAGCACACCTTTTTACTGGAACAAATGTTGTTTATTATGATGTTCTCAGTAATCCTGAATTATATCTAAATATTTGTGTTTACTTAATTGGAGCATTTCTCTTGCTTGCAACTTACTATTCCGGATATTATGTATTTAAAAAAACGAAAAATATTTTTTTGGCTCTTATTTTTCAACTTTCCCCTGTATCTTCTTATGCAATTATACATTATCTACTTCTAATAAGAGCTACACCAGAAAATTTAATTATTATCATTTTAACTATTTATATTCCATTTGTTTTTCTTCTTTCATATTTAAAAAATCTTTACAATAATCAGTTCATAGACAAAAGCCATATCCTTACTTTTTCATTTATAAGTGCGTTGCTAATTACTACAAAAATAACCTGTGTTCCTTTGCTTGTTATTCCGATTGTTTATATTACGCCCTTCTATAAAAAAATAATGTTTCTTTTTCTTACTTTTCTGTTTTCATTAATAATTTTGTTCCCTATTTGGCCAAAATTTGTAGATATGTATCAATGGTTTACACAGCTAGCGACACATTCTGGAGAATATGGACAAGGCGAAAAAGGAGTAAGTGTTGAGTTAATGATTAATAATTTTATTCGACTTTTAAAATTTGAGTTGTTTTACACCGTTGCTTATGTATTTATTACTCTTTCATTAATTTTGGGGTTAATTAAAAAAAGATGGGATAACCCTTACTTTAAGTTTGTTATTATTTCATGGTTTATTTGCTCATCACAACTATTATTAGCCTCAAAACAATTCGGATTGCACTATTTAATCGCGTCACAAATAATTGTTCCCCTAGGAGTTATTGCATCAACAAATCTTTTTATTCCTCAATATTTCAAAAAAGAAAACTTTTTCTATCCTCTGTTTTTCTCCCTATTGCTTGTTATTTCAATTTATAAGTGTAATCAAAGTTTAAATGAATATAAAAAAGAACATGAAATATATAAATCAGCCTTGTGTGCAAGTAAATTACAGGGGATCCCCAAAATAATTACATCA
>JAEUTT010000214.1 GCA_016787165.1 Bacteroidia bacterium
GTAACCGCAGGACCTGCATAAGTAGCCGTTAAGTTAGCTGTTGCTCCAAAACAAATAGTAGAAACCTCCGGTGATGCATCAACTGTTTGAGCAACAGACCTTAAGGAGATTACCAGTAAAAAAAGAGATATGTATTTTATCAGTTTCATTTTATAATTCAGATTCATTCTTTATAATGATACAAAATTACAACGATTGGTTGCATTAATTGTTCATTTTTCGACAAAAATCAGACAATTAATTAACAATCATAGGAATGCACTGTTAATTCAGGGATTATTAAGAGGATTTTTTCGATAAAATTAGATTGAAATTAGCTGATTAGCTTTTATCCAGCCAGTATTTCCGTTAGCAATTTTTAGCTCTACCCAATCATCCAGTTTTTCGAGAACAATGACTTTTGTTCCTTCATGGATAATAAAAATTTTAGTAGCCGCCTGAGTTGGTGAAGATACTACAGTAACAGAAGGTGCAATAATTATTGCTTCGGTATTTTCTAATGCCATTGTATAACTCTGTTGAGCTATAAACACAAAAAACAAGGATGAAACTAGAAAAAATAAACCAGCAAAAAATCCAATTTGTTTTTTAATACGCTCTGCAGAAGAAATAAATAAAAACAGAAAAGTTAAACTCAGAAAAAATAAAATAATAGAACCAATCGACCACCATTTTTCTGACATTAAATTCACAAGACTTTTCTTCCATTGTGTCAAAAATAATTGAGGTGCTTCACCTATTTTATCATCGGTACGTTGATTTGCTAATTTTAAGTTAAAAAGTATGTTTTCATCTGTAGGATTTATTTTTTTTGCTCTTTCATAATTTAATATCGATAAGCCAATACGATTAATTTTATAATATGCATTTCCTAAATTATAATACACATCACCACTTATTTTTCCCGATTTTAAAATGCTATCGTACAAATTTATAGCCTTTTGATAATCAGCCCTTGCATAAGCAGCATTTGCACTATCGTACAACATCTGCTCATTACCTAGCAACTGCCAAGGAATAAAAAAAAGAATAACAAAAAAACACTTAACTAATTTCATCTTCAATTTTAGTAATAAGTTGTACAGTTGTATTGTAATTTATTTTTAAATCGGAAGAAACTGCACTTGGAGCATATCTTACATACTCACACTCATTTAACATTTTTAATAATGCATCCAAAGTTTCTTTACTTACACCACGCGCAACTAAATTTTTTTCTATATGTTCTTTGTTCAAATCGGCAATTAAAATATTGAGTTTGTCACTCAAATAACCATACAATGCCTGTGATATTTCTGTATAAAAAATTTCTTTATTATTTGCTAACATTGCTTTTTCAGCTAAAATCAATCGTTTTTTAGCCATTTTAGTTGCCTTTCTACTTTTTACAACAACCTCATCTTTATTATTTTCAATGTGTTTTTTTCTAAAAACAAGCAAAAGAATAAATGAAATAAATGAAAATGAATAACCTAAATAAAACACCAAAGAGCCAAAGAAATAGTTTTCTTTATCTTCTAACTCTAACTTGTTTATTTTTATGTAACGAATATCATTCCCTACTATCTGTACTTCTTCTTTATTGTTTGAAGAATACGTATTCACCGTTGCTTTTGATTCTTCACCTTGTTCAACAATAATATTAAATTCTGGCGAAGGGATAGTTACATACTCTTTTTTATCAGGATTAAAATAGCTAAAACTAACATCCTCTATTTTATAATTACCTGCATATCTTGGTATAATTAAATAATCAAACACTTTTGTTCCACTTGCTCCAGATGCAGAAACAGATATATTCTCAGCTATTTTAGGGTCATACACTTCAAAATCCTCTGGGAAATTAATTTTAGGGGCTTCCACCAATTTTATATTTCCTTTTCCTGTAATTGTTATTTTAAGATTAATAGCATCATTTGTTTTTACCTTTTCTTTTGAAAGTTGTGCTTTATATGAAAAATCACCTACCGCACCAGAAAAGTCTGTTGGCTTATTTGTTAATGGCAATTCTTGCACATCAATAGCCACCGGTTTGCTTTTCACAGAATACACAGCATCTTCAAATCGACCTCCATTCATAATCATTTCCATTTGTTCAAACACATCGCGAGGCTGACGATTGCTTTTTTTTCGAACTACCACTTCTGCATCCATAGCCGGTATTTCTATTTTGCCAGAACGTTGAGGATAGATAAATGATTTTTTTAATTCTGCTACCTGATAATTTATTCCATCAATATTTTCGTTTGTTACTTGAATTTGCTGGTTATTCATTGGAACATCTTGCGACCAAAAACCGTTATAGTCGGGGAATTTAATATCTTGAAAACCTCTGAGCTGATAACGTGTATAAACCTTATATGAAATAGAAATTTGCTCGCCTAAAAAAGCTTTTGTTTTACTAACACTAGCTTTAATAAATAAATTATCTGCTATATTATCACTTGTTGCAGGAGTTGTTGTATTGTTTTGTGGTGTTTTATTTTGTGGCGAAGAAGCATTTGAATTATTATTCCCTTTTACTACTTCTATCTGCAAACTATTCGATTCAATTTGGTTTCCTCCTACTACCACTTTTGCTGGCGAAATGGTGTACTTACCTTCTGCTTTTGCAGCAAGGACATAAGAGAATGTAATAGATTGTGTCATAGATCCATTCACAAACGACATGCTATTACTCTGATTGGGTCCAGAATAAACATCAAAACCCGAAAAAGAGGGCATTTTAAAGTTAGAGCCATTTGTATTCAATGAAAATTGAATTTGAAATGTTTCTCCTACCGCAACTTTTGTTTTGCTTGTTTGAGCAATAAATTTTTGTGCAACTGCAACACTTGCAATTGAAAATAAAAATAAAAATATGTATGCTATTTTTTTCATTTAAAGTAGACTACCAATCTTTATCAATTTCAACTTTTTGACCTTTTACTTTTTGTGCTTTTTTGTTCTCTTGTAATTTACGCTCATCATTTTGAAGAGCATCTAACAATCGCTGAGCATCCTCTTTAGATATTTGATTTTTAGGCTGTTCCTGCTTTTCATTTTTATCCTCTTTTTTATCTTTATTATCCTTCTTATCGTTTTCTTTTTTATCGTCTTTTTTGTCTTCTTCTTTTTTATCGTCCTTATTATCCTTATTTTTTTGCTCTTCTTGTTTTAACATTTGTTGTGCGTACGCTAAATTATAACGTGTATCTTCATCTGTTGGATTATTTTTTAGCGCATTTTTATATGCCTCAACACTTTCTTTGTATTTTTTAGTTTTCACTAGTGCATTCCCTAAATTATGATATGCTTTAGCCAAGGTATCTTTTGAAGTTGCTTTGTGTGTAAGAATTTGAAATTGTTCTGCAGCCTCTTCATACTTTTCTTGTTTATAGTAGGCATCGCCTAAATTAAAATTAGCTTTATAAGAATCCTTATTTTTAATCAAGGCTTGTCGATATTCTTTTTCTGCTTCACTATATTTTTTTGTTTCATAATTTTTATTGCCATCATAGATGTGTTTTTTCTCACTTTGAGAATGCGACACCATAGGCAATAGCAGGTATAAGAGATAGAGCAACCTATTTCTTGTTTGAAATGCTATTTTATAAAAATTATTTTTCATGTTTATCACCAAACAAATTAAGACGTTGATACAACTTACTTTTTCTTTCCGTAAACAATGCTTCTATTACAAGCACAAAAAATGCAAAAGCAATAAACCACTGAAAACGATCTTCATAATCACTAAACATTTTACTTTCAAATTCTTTTTTTTCCAAATCAGCAATTGCATTTAAAATATTTTTCAAGCCAACATCAGCACTAGTAGCTCTTACATAAACGCCACTTCCTTCGGAAGCAATTTGCTGAAGCATGCTTTCATTTAATTTGGTAATTACAGTATTTCCATCTTTATCTTTTCGATAACCTTCTTGCCCCCCCTTTTTGTAAACTGGTATAGGTGCACCATTTGCAGACCCCATACCAATTGTATGAACTTGAATATTTTTTTCAACTGCAATTTTGGTTGCTTCAATAGCATCGTCTTCATGATTTTCACCATCCGTAATAACTACAATAGCCTTATTTTTTCCTTCATCTTTACCAAATGACTCTACAGCCAATGAAATAGCAGAACCTATAGCAGTTCCCTGTGTTGGAACCATTCCTGTATTAATGCTGCTTAAAAATAATTTAGCTGCAGCATAATCTGTTGTAATTGGCAACTGAACATATGCTTGTCCGCCAAATACGATTAAACCAATTCTATCTCCATCTAATTTATCAATCAATTTTGATAAAGCTTGTTTTGCTTTTTCAATTCTACTAGGAACAATATCTTCAGCATTCATACTATTGGATACATCCAAACAAATCATCAAATCAGCGCCTTTACGTTTCACTTCCTCTAACTTAGTTCCCACTTGAGGATTTATAATTCCTATTAAAAGTAAAATGTATGCAATCGTGTAAAGTATAAATTTACAAACTCGTTTGGCTGGGGATAAATCAGGAAATAAGCGCTCAACAACTATTCTATCGCCTAGTCGTTTAATCGCATTTTTTCGCCATCTGCTTACAGCCCAATAAACAAGGACAAACACTGGTATTAGTGTAAATGCATACAAAAAATATTTATTCTCTAACTGAAACACTTTTATGATATTGATTTAAACAGTGTATTTTTCAACAAAAACTCTAGCAACAAAACAATTGCTGCAACAACAGCAAATGGTAAAAAACGTTCTGCTTTATTAGTGAAATTTTTTTCTTCAAAAATTGTTTTCTCCAAGCGATCAATTTCTTGATATACTTCTTTTAGCTTTTTATTATCCGTGGCTCTAAAGTATTTTCCGCCTGTCATTTCTGCTATCTCTGTCAATGATTTCTCATCAATATTTACATCTACATAACCATATTGATATGTTCCATCGGGATACATCGCTATAGGCGATAAGGCTTTACCCATTGTTCCTACACCAATAGTATACACACGAACATTAAATGCTTTTGCAATTTCTGCCGCAGTTAATGGAGCTACTTGCCCTTGATTATTAACTCCATCAGTTAAAAGAATTACCACTTTGCTTTTAGCATCGCTATCTTTAACACGTGAAACGGCCGTTGCTAAACCATTTCCAATAGCTGTTCCATCTGCTACCATGCCTGTTCTAATATCTTTAAACAAATTTTTAATCACTGCATGATCAGTTGTTAAAGGACATTGAGTAAAACTTTCGCCACTAAAAATAACCAAGCCAATTCTATCATTAGGCCTGCTATCAATAAATTCTTGTGCTACTTCTTTTGCCGCTTCTAAACGATTAGGTTTAAAATCCTTTGCGAGCATACTTCCTGAAATATCTAATGACATTACAATATCAATTCCTTTTGTTTTAACATCTTTCCAACTTGAACGTGACTGTGGTCGAGCTAATACAATAATTAATAACGAAAGGGTAATTATTCGTAATACAAAAATGCTATGCCTAAAATAGCTCTTCAGTGATGGTTTTACTCCACTTAAATTATTAATGCTTGATACTTTAAACTCTGCATGATATGTTTTTAACTTAAACAAATACCAAAGCAATAGTATTGGCAATACTAAAAACAACCAAAACAGTTCTTTATTTGCAAATGTTATGTCGTTATAAAAATCAAACATTTATATTTTCTTCTTTTTTAGTCCCATTTATAAAATCATATACATTCGACATACTTAACTCATTTTCATTTGCTAAAGGCTGTTCTTTTGCAAACTTAACCAAATCGGCAAGCAACAACGTACTTTTCAATTTCGCTTTGCTTTCTTCGTCAACAGAAACATTTCTAAAACCAAACAAAATTTCATCTGTTGTTTGTTCTAGCGCTTGAATTTTAAATCTGTTTTCAATGTATTCTCTAAGAATATCGGTTAATGCACTATGGTATAACTTCAACTTCCCTTCTTGCCATAGCTTTTGCTCTTTTAATTTATCCAACTTTTCAAATGCAATTATATGTGCCGGAATTGGTGGCAATTCAATTTTTAGTTCTGGGGCAGTATTTTTTAGTTTTTTAGATAAATACACAATTAGAATTACTAACACTATTGTAATTAGTATTGCATACACTACATTCATATTATCTTTTATCCAATCAATAAAATTATAAGACTGGTCAAAAGGAGCTTTTATATCCTTAATGGCTTGGGTTGTGTCTACATCAATTGTTCCTACTTGTAGCAATAAAGCAGAGGTAAACACGCCATTGGTATCATCATTAATTC
>JAEUTT010000233.1 GCA_016787165.1 Bacteroidia bacterium
ACTCTCTGATGCCAACAAACGGTGCATCAAGCATATTATTAATTAACCAATAACGATTTTTATTACTCTCAAACGCCCTCCATCCTGGCTCAGGTGTACTTTGTGCATTATTTACTACTTGCAATGCTTTTTCTAAATACGGTGTTCCACCATTTAATGAATATGAATCATAATCTAAACCTAAAATCATGTATGCATAAAATGCAATTACTGATGTTAAGTTAGAGGTAAACATATTGTCGTTAAATTCCAAAGGTTGATTTTCTAAGTATTTAAACTGAAAATCTTGATCGTTAAAATTTATTAAAGGTGAGTTGTATGAAGATTTAAAAATAGGTCGTCTGGATTGCACTTGTATGGTTGCTGAAAACTGATCTACAGAAGGTCGTTCAGTAACATTGATTAGAATACTGCACTCAATTCGTTCATCTAGTTTAAAGTTATCATTGGTCCATTTTTTATTATTAATGAACTCAAATAATGCTGTTTGTAATGTTTCAAAAACACGTTTTTCGGTACCTTGAATTTGTTGCGATAATACTTGCACCTTACAATTTAACTCTTGTGAAACACCTGTATTCAAAGAAAAAACAACTAATACAATTAAACTGATGTATTTTTTCATTTTGCTTTTTTATTAGTTAGTGCAACAATACTATCAACAATATCTTTGGCTACTTGTTGCTTGCTTTTCAACTCAAATTTACTTATTTTATTGTGTTTATCAATGAGTGTAATTTTATTGGTTTCGGTTTTAAAACCAGCACCTTTATCATTCAATGAGTTAAGCACAATTAAATCTAGGTTTTTATTTTTTATCTTGAGCTTTGCATTTTCTATTTCATTGTTTGTTTCTAGCGCAAATCCTACCAATAATTGCTTTTTTGATTTTACTTTTCCAAGTGCAGCCAAGGTATCTTTGGTTGGTTCCAGTTCAATGCTTTTTGTGCCTAGTGATTTTTTAATTTTTAGTGTAGCTACTTTGCTCGGTTTAAAATCAGCTACAGCTGCAGCTAAAATAGCAATGTCAGCATTTTTAAATACTTTTACTGAAGCTTGGTATAACTCTTCTGCTGAAGTAATGTCAATACGTTTAATAGAATTATTGTGTAGTATTAAATTATTAGGGCCACATACTAAAGTTACTTCTGCACCTTGATTTGCAAGCTCTTCGGCAAGAGCAAAACCCATTTTACCGCTTGAGTGATTTCCAATAAAACGAACCGGATCAATGGCTTCGTAGGTTGGACCGGCAGTGATAAGAATTTTTTTATTCTTTAGTACTGATGTTTCTTTTTTTTTTTCTATAAAGGCAACAATATTTTCGGGTTCAGCCATTCTACCTTCTCCATACAAGCCACTTGCTAATTCCCCATTTTCTGGCTGAATTAGAATATTTCCAAAGGATTGAAGTGTTTTGATATTTTTAATTGTAGCAGGATGCTTGAACATGTCTAAATCCATTGCCGGAGCATAATATACCGGACATCTGGCCGATAAATAGGTTGCTAATAATAAATTATCGCAAATGCCATTGGCCATTTTTGCGATAGTGTTAGCTGTAGCAGGTGCAATAATAAAAAAATTAGCCCATAAGCCTAATTCTACATGATTATTCCACTCGCCTGTTTTGTCTGCTTTAAAATCAATTAAAACAGAATTTTTTGATAATGTTGAAAGTGTTAAAGGTGTAATAAATTCAGTAGCATCAGTGGTCATGACTACTCTTACATTTGCTCCTTTTTTGACCAGCAAACGCACAAGCGTTGCTGTTTTGTATGCAGCAATGCTACCTGTTACACCTATTAATATGTTTTTTCCTTTCAGCATTTTACATAAAAAAATTGGCAGTTACAATTTGCAGTAGCCATGCGCTAATCTGAAAATTGCTTACTGCCAATTTTTATAATTGTTCGTGAATATTATTTTTGAGTATCCACTTGAGGATTACGGAAATAAATTTTATCTCCCATAAACTCATTGATAGCAATCAATGAAGGTTTTGGTAAACGCTCATAATATTTTGAAATTTCAATTTGCTCACGATTTTCAAAAATCTCTTCTAGGTTATCGGTGTGTGAAGCAAATTCAGCTAACTTACCAGTTAACTCTTCTTTCATTTCTGAACTGATTTGGTTCGCTCTTTTAGAAATGATAGCAATACTTTCGTAAAGATTACCCGTTTTACCATCTAAATCTCTTAAGTCGCGAGTTGTAGTTGTTAAATCAGCAGTTGTTTTTTTGTAGTCCATTGTAATTATGATGTTTGTTTATTATTAATTTTTTCTATTTGTTTTTTCGAGCTATTGTATATTCCTTCGGCTTGTTTTAAATAATCGCTTTTAGGAAAAGATTCTGCAAATTTAGTATAAGAATCCATAGCAGCCTTAAAACGTTCCTCTTTTTTTGAGTCAATACTGTTCAAAGCTAATAAATAATGTGATTTGATGATTAAAAAATTTAATTCTTCTCGGTGTTTGGTGTCCGGAAAGTCTTTAATATGATTATCGAATGCTATGGCTGAAGCTTTGTAATTGCCTGTATTGTAGTACAGCATTGAGTTTTCGTACGATTTACGCTCCAATTTACCTCTTAATTCGTCCAATAAATTGTTACATTCTTTAACACGCTCACTTTTAGGATATAAGTTTACAAATTTCTGAAACTCCTTGATTGCCAACTTTGTATCTATTTGATCTAAACTGTAATTAGGCGAATTTAAGTAAAAACAATACGCATTCATGTAAGCACACTCTTCGGCATGTTTTCCATTTTGAAATACTCTGGAATAATTTCTGAAATGATAGCCTGCAAGTATATAATCGCCAATATTGTAATGGCAATAGGCGTAATAATATTGAATTTCTTCTGCTTTGGTAGTTCCTCTGTAAACACTTACAAGCTCTTCAAACAAAGTTAAGGCACGAGTATAGTCCTCTTTTTCAAAATAACGAATAGCAGCTGCATATTTTGCATCCATATCGCTACTTTTCACCAATTTATTGAATTTACCGATGGTAATGCTAAACTTTTTTTTCTTTTTAGCATTGGTAGATTCATACACTTTTTCATTGTTACAAGAAATAACAATGATAGAAATGAGTGCTAAAGCAAATATGTAAATTTTATTTTTTTGCATAAAAATGGTTGGCGAAGATACGCTTTTTTATTGTAATAATGCTAATGAAACGTAAAGAGAAACCCTTCTTTGGTTTTTTTATGAAAATTTAGCTTTTGTGTGATTTTTTATCAATTAGTCAATTCTTACTCCAATGATGCAAATATCATCCACCTGCTCTAAATTACCTTTCCAAGCATGAATGTTTTCATGAAGTATTTGCTTTTGTTCTTCCATTGTATTTTCTTGAATAGATAGCAAAAGTTGTTTTAATTGAGAGGCTTTATACTTTTTCCCTTTTTCACCACCAAACTGATCTTGATAACCATCGGTGAAAAGATATATTGTGTCGTTTTTTAATAATTCAAAAGAATGGTTTGTAAAATCTTTTGGATTATCCACTTTCCCTATAGGTTGTTTATCTGCTTTTATTTCAATTAATTTAAACTTCCCCTCCTGCTCCGAGTCAGTATTTTTACGAATAATCCATAGCGGATTGTTGGCTCCGGCCCACTGAAGTTTTTTTCCGCTTAAAGCACACAATGATATATCCATTCCATCTTTAACTACTTCATCACTCTTTTCAAATTCGGAAACAACTATTTGCCTTGTTTTTTCCAATATTTCACCTGGATTAATGATACCATGCTCTCTTACGCTTCTATTTAATCCATTATTACAAATTACACTTACCATAGCACCCGGAACACCATGCCCGGTACAATCTGCGGCTGCAAATAAAACTACATCAGCACCATTATGACCTTTCCCTTTTACACATTCTAACCAGTAAAAATCACCGGCAACAATATCTTTAGGCAAATACAATATAAAGCTGTTTGGTAAATTATCTTTTATAAGCTTATTTGAAGGTAAAATTACGTTCTGAATACGTTTTGCATAGGTAATGCTATCAATAATTTCCTTTTTTTGAAGATGCAATTCTTCGTTTATCGTATTAATTAATTTATTTTTTGAACGTATAATTTTTAGTCTTTTAATAGATGCGTAAGCAACATAAATCAATATCACCGACACTGCAATAACAATAGAAATAATAATATTTTTCCATTTATTTTTTTCTCTTTCTATCAACTTTTCTTTTTCTGCTTCTGCCTTTTCATTGGCTATTATTTTTTCAAATTCATATTTACTTTGCTGCTTTAATAATTGTTTGGCTTGTTCCGTTCCTTCTACCTTGTTTTTCAGTAATACATGTTTTTTCAAAAAAAACAGACTACTATCCACTACTCCTTTTTTATCATACAAATCAAATAGTTTATAATACAAGTTTAGTTCTTCACTTTTTGCACCTATTTGAGTGGCTAAAAACATTGCTTCTCGGTACTTGTTTAATGCTAACGCAAAATTATTTTTGCCGGTTACGATGTCAGCCATCCCCCACAAACCATATATCATCCCAAATTTATTATCAACAGATTGATTTAAGATATAAGATTGTTCATAGTAATAATAGCTGGAATCGATATAATTACTGTTTTTTTTGTCATCAAACATCAGATAAGTATCCCCTAAATTTATGCTGGCAATTGATTGGCCAATAACATCTCCACATTTTTTGAAATTCAGTAGTGTTTGCGTAAAATAGTATAATGCCGAGTCGATATTTTGTTTTTCTAAAGCAATATTTCCAAGGCTATTGTATGAAGTAGCCAACTCTCGCAAATCATTATTATTATTTAAAAGCAAGGCCGTATTTACATGTTCTATGGCTAATGAATAATCTTTTAATTTAAAATATAGTTTACTTAGTCGGTTATGCCCTTGTACTTGAATAGATTTATTGTGAATAGATTCTGCCAGTTTTAAGCATTTAAAATAATAGCTTGCAGCTTGATTAAAATCGCCTTTATCGTAATAATTATTCCCCAGCATTAAATAGGTAAATGCTAAATTTTCATCTTGAATAAAATGCTCTTCAGCTATTTCGAGTGCTTTGTTATGGCAAAACAATGCTTTTTCATAATCACTTTTATGCCAATACACATAACCAATATAGTTTTGAGTAATGATTGATTGTTCGGGGAAAGCATTGTCTTTATTTGCTTTTTTTGCTTTAGCCAAGTAAAAAAGAGCTGCCGGGTAATTACTTCTGCTTTCATAATATATTCCTAAATGGTTAGAAACAGATATGATTTCAATTGGCGTATTGGCTTTTGCTAATACCT
>JAEUTT010000256.1 GCA_016787165.1 Bacteroidia bacterium
TGGTATTAAGTATTTTGTCAACTTCTTACTCGAAACCAACAGAAGGTGCTACCAAAACAACAGAATCGGCTACACGTAAAATGAGTGAACAAAATTCAGGCGGAATAACTGCTCCAACAGAAGAAGCTGCTCCTTTGCCACTTAATTCGGAACAACCGACAGAAGCGCCTACTACAGAACAAAAATAATAGTATTAAATTCTCTTTCTAAAAATGTCAGAGTGTCACAAACATTTCTGACATTTTTTATTTCGTATACTACAAATATGAAAAATTGTCGTCCGCAAGCATTTATAATTGCTTTGGCACAAAATCTGACTAAACGCAAACGTTAATTTTAATACTAAATTTAAAAAAATAATAAATATGGCAAAAGTAAGTATCAAACCATTGGCAGACAGAGTAATTGTAGAAGCTGCTGCCGCAGAAGAAAAAACAGCGGGAGGAATTATCATCCCTGACACAGCAAAAGAAAAACCTCAAAGAGGAAAAGTATTGGCCGTAGGTGCAGGTAAGAAAGATGAACCAATGACTGTAAAAGTTGGCGATACTGTATTGTACGGAAAATACGCAGGCACCGAAATTCAAATTGATGGAAAAGACCTGTTAATAATGCGTGAAAGCGACATTTTTGCGATCGTATAATTATACTATTATTTAAAACAAATATTAAACAATAAAAAACTAAACAGTTATGGCAAAAGATATATTATTCAATGTTGATGCTCGCGACAGACTAAAAAAAGGCGTAGATGCATTAGCAAATGCAGTGAAAGTAACATTAGGCCCGAAAGGAAGAAATGTAATTATCGACAAAAAATTTGGGGCGCCAAGCATTACTAAAGATGGTGTTTCAGTAGCAAAAGAAATCGAATTAAAAGATCCTGTTGAAAATATGGGAGCACAAATGCTTAAAGAAGTAGCATCAAAAACTGCTGATGCAGCTGGTGATGGAACTACTACTGCAACAGTATTAGCTCAAGCGATAGTTACTGCTGGTTTAAAAAATGTGGCTGCAGGTGCAAATCCAATGGATTTAAAGCGTGGCATCGATAAAGCAGTTACTGCTGTAGTTGAGAACCTAAAAGGTCAATCTAAAAAAGTAGGTGACGACAATAAAAAAATTGAGCAAGTTGCCACCATTTCAGCAAACAATGATAGCACAATAGGAAAGTTAATTGCAGAAGCAATGGCTAAAGTAAAAAAAGAAGGTGTTATTACTGTTGAAGAAGCAAAAGGAACCGAAACTACAGTTGAAGTAGTTGAAGGAATGCAATTTGATAGAGGATATATTTCTCCTTACTTTATTACTGATGTGGATAAAATGCAAGCGGTATTAGAAAACCCATTAATCTTAATTTACGAAAAGAAAATCTCTGGAATGAAAGAATTATTACCTGTACTTGAAAAAGCAGTTCAAACAGGTAAACCAATTTTAATCATTGCAGAAGATGTAGATGGAGAAGCATTACAAACATTAGTTGTAAATCGTTTGCGCAGCTCATTAAAAATTGCTGCTATCAAAGCACCAGGGTTTGGTGATAGAAGAAAAGCAATGTTAGAAGATATCGCAATTTTAACTGGTGGAGTGTTTATTAGTGAAGAGCGTGGCTTTAAACTTGAAAATGCTGATTTATCATTTTTAGGTAAAGCGGAAAAAGTAACTATTGATAAAGATAACACAACAATTGTGGGTGGCGCTGGCAAAAAAGCAGAAATTACTGCTCGTGTAAACCAAATTAAAGCACAAATTGAAACAACAACATCTGATTACGATAAAGAAAAATTACAAGAGCGTTTAGCAAAGTTAGCAGGTGGCGTTGCTGTATTGTATGTAGGTGCTGCAACCGAAGTTGAAATGAAAGAGAAAAAAGACCGTGTAGATGATGCATTAGCAGCAACACGTGCTGCTGTAGAAGAAGGCATTGTACCGGGAGGTGGTGTTGCATACATTCGTGCTATAGATGCATTAGAAAAACTAAAGGGCGACAATGAAGATGAACAAACAGGAATTGCAATAGTAAAACGCGCAATTGAAGAACCTCTTCGTCAAATTGTTGCTAATGCAGGTGGTGAAGGAGCTGTAATTGTACAAAAAGTACGCGAAGGAAAAGCAGATTTTGGATACAATGCTCGCACAGATAAATTTGAAAATTTACTTGCAGCAGGTGTAATTGATCCTACTAAAGTTTCTCGTATTGCTTTAGAAAACGCAGCTTCAATTGCAGCAATGCTTTTAACTACAGAATGTGTATTAGCAGAAGTAAAAGAAGAGTCTCCAGCTATGCCAATGGGAAATCCTGGTATGGGAGGAATGGGCGGAATGATGTAATATTCAACAACACATTATATAAAAATAAAAAAACCTTGAGTATTATCTCAAGGTTTTTTTATTTTTATATAAAATTTGACTTATGAAAAAAATCATTTTACCATTTTTAGTTTTATCACTTGCATTATTAGGCTGTAAAAAAGACAAAGGATTTAGCTGTGACCACGCAGTAGTTTGTGTTACAAATCTTAGCGGAAATGTAGTTTATTATGGCTGGAATACTAGCTTCTATACCGACTCTTTATTACCAGGGCAAAAAGCATGTAAAGATGTAGGTTACATTAGTATTACACGAACAGAAGAATCGACAACGACAATCACATTTAATAGCACAAGAGGTTCTTTTGCTATTTATGTTGACGAATGCAACATTGAAAAATCAATAAATTAAAACGTTGGAAAATAAAAAAGGTCGGATTAATAAATCCGACCTTTTTTATTGAAAATTAATAATCCTACTTTTCAAATTTGTTGTATCCTTTAGGAACATCAAACATAGTAGGGTCTACATCTTTTTTGGTGATTTTAGTTACCTCCAAACGAACAGTTTCTTTACCAGAGTTATCAGTTTGTACAGATAACATTGGGAAAGAATTTTTAACATCTGTCATTTGTAAATAATACACCGAAGATTTGTCTTTTCTGTTTAATTGACGTAAAAGCTTGTCGAAAAAAGAAAATTTACCATCAGCAACCCAATAAGTAATAGAAATACCTTCTTCTGCATTAGAAACAATATACTCTTGACATTTGTATCCTTGTAAATTTTTTACATTTTGTCCTTTTTTCACAGAACATGTTCCTTTTACAGTAGGTGCAGCTGGTGTAGGTTGGTCCATATACAATTTTCTATCGTGATTAAGCGACTTCATTGTTTTGGCATCCATATCTACTAAAAATGTTCCTTCTAGATTACGTGATTTTGAACCTATTTCATCAATACGAACGTGGTTTCCTTTAACATAATACACATAGTTTGTTGTGTCTGATGGTGTTATTTTTTTAAATTCAATTACACCTTCAAATGATTGCGCATTTGCACTGAAAGTAAATCCAACCAATGCCACTACAACCGAGATAAATTTTAAAAGAGTTTTTTTCATTGCTTTTGTTTTTTGTTGTTAGTTTTGTAAAACGTGTACTAAAATACTAATTTTTTCACACGGTAGCACTCATATTCAAAACTCATACCAAAAAGTTAATAACTAATCTATTAATTTCAGCAATTCATGGCAGAACACAATGAAACAGGACAAAAAGGAGAAGAAATAGCATCTGATTTTTTAGAAAACAAAGGGTACATTATCCTAGAAAAAAATTGGAGATACAAAAATTTGGAGGCTGATATTATTGCATCTACAAACAAAACACTTGTTATTGCAGAAGTTAAAACAAGAAAAAGCAATTACTTTGGCGAGCCAGAAACATTTGTAAACAAACAAAAGCAAAAAAACTTGATTAAAGCAGCTCACGAATACATTGAACGCAATAAACTGGATTACGAAGTCCGATTTGATATCATTTCAATTGTATTAGGTAGCGCATCTCCTAAAATTAATCACATTGAAGATGCGTTTCTGTTTAGCCATTGATTCAATTGAAATGCCTTTATCCTCCCATTAATTTAGCTATCTTTGTACAAAATATTAAAAAATGAACGAGAAGTTTAATCGTAAGCCAAATAAGGATTTTAAATCCACGAAAAAAAGTAACACAAGCAAAACCGATAAAAAAAAATCGGGTTTTGACAGATATCGAGACGAATCTGCCCCTTCTGATTTTGGCAAACCAAAAACAAGACCAAGCACAAGTGGTTCTAAAGAAAACAGAAACCATTCCAAGCCAGTATTTAAAAGCGATAGACGAACGGAAAAGTCAACTGAAAAATTTGGCAAGTCAAAACCTAATTTTAAAAAGGATAATTTCAAAAAAGAGAAACCAAATGAAAATGATGATTTATATTTTGACGATTCGGAGTCCAAACCCAAATCAAGCTCATTTGGTAAACCATATAAAAAGAAGCCATTCATAACAAAACGCTCAAGTGTCAATACTATTTCAGAAAAAAAAGCAGTTGATGATGGAACCGTACGTTTGAATAAATATATTTCCAACGCAGGTATTTGCTCAAGAAGAGAAGCAGATGATTTAATAAGCTCTGGAGTTATTCAAGTAAACGGAAAAACAATAACCGAGCTGGGATACAAAGTAAAGCCTACAGATGTGATTAAATATGGCGGACAAACATTAAAAAAAGAAAAAATGGTTTATTTAATACTAAATAAACCCAAAGACTATATTACCACTTTTGATGATCCTCAGCAAAGAAAAACTGTGCTCGAATTAATACAAGGAGCTTGCAAAGAAAGAGTATATCCTGTTGGCCGACTAGATAGAGCAACTACAGGATTGTTATTATTCACAAATGATGGTGATTTAACTAAAAAATTAACCCACCCAAAATATGGAGTTCGAAAAATTTACCATGTAGAACTTGATAAAGCATTAAAACGTACAGATTTTGATAAAATAGCGGAGGGGATTGAACTAGAAGACGGCCCTATAAAAGTTGATGAAATTTCATATGTTGCAGACGGATCTAATAAAAAAGAAATTGGAATAGAACTTCACTCCGGTAAAAACAGAATTGTAAGAAGAATTTTCGAACATTTTGGATACAATGTTCGAAAGTTAGACCGAGTAATATTAGGCCCATTAAGCAAAAAAGATTTACCAAGAGGAAGATGGAGGCTTTTAACCGATGCCGAAGTAGGAATGCTTAAAATGATTAGTTCTGAATAATAAAAAGCCTGTTTGTAACCAAACAGGCTTTTTTAATACTAAAACTTATCCACTTATCGTTATTGATAACATCTTGCTAATTAAAGTGAATAAAGCCTACAATTTTTAAACTTTGTTATAAGAAATTTATTTTGTCGGAAAATAACACACATAACACCCCTCCTATCAAAAAAAGCAAAACCAAAAAGTTTTTTGCTTTTATTTTTAGATGCCTCTTTTACATCTGTATTGTTTTAATTTCAGCAATTGGGACTGGTGCAGGCATTGGCTATTATTACCAAGATGAAGTGAAAGAATATGTAATTGGAGAGTTGAACAAACAACTAAGCACTCCAGTAATAGTAGATGGAAATAATATAGAACTTACAATAATCAAAAATTTTCCGTTAGCTTCAATTGACTTTAAAAACGTATCGGCATTAGATGCAATAGAAAGCACAAAAAAAGACACTTTATTTGAGGCCTCACATATTTCGATGCAATTTAGCATAATTGACATTTTCAAGAAAAATTATACCGTAAAAAAAATCAAAATTGAAAATACAAAACTCCATATTAAAATAGACAAAAACGGAAAAAGCAACTATCATTTCTGGAAAACATTATCCGACACTAGCTCTACACAATTTAAATTTGCTTTAGAAAAAATAATTTTAAAAAATATTTCTGTTTTATATGAAAACAAGAGAACAAAACAAAGCGCAGAATTTCAAATTAATGAAAGTACTATATCCGGAAACTTTTCAGATAAAAACTATTCAATGAATATCAAAAGTGATTTTTTTATACACAAGATACTTG
>JAEUTT010000316.1 GCA_016787165.1 Bacteroidia bacterium
ATAACCATCTAAATAACGTGGAGTTTGACGTGGAGCTGATTTCCAGAACAAAGTATCGTTTGATCTTAAAGTAACACTCTGTGTCACTAACCATCTGTCAGCAACCATTGAACCACCTAACCATGAGTTAGAAGATAATGCTACGTTTGGTACACCTGCAGGGAATTCAGGAAAACTCATATCTAATGTATCTACATCAGAAAAAGGTTGAATTGCAAACCATACTTCCGGACGACCACCGCCAGAAGCATCAGTATTACCATCTAAAGAGAACGTATACCATGCAGCATCAGGAGTGATTCCCGGAGGCGGGTTAGTACCATTATCAATTAATACGTTATCATAAAAATCTTGAAAGTTAAAACTTTCAAATAAAAGCGTGTCTTGTGCATTAGATACAGCCACTGTTGAAGCCAATGCAGCAATTAATGTGTAGATTTTTTTCATTTAATATAAATTTATTGGGTTAATAGTTAAATATTTGAACAAATATAGAACATTAAAGTTTTTTACACAAATTTAACTGAAAAAATATTCCTATTTAACATAAGTTATACCTTTGTAAAATATTCATTTACAATGCAAAAGAAATTATTATTCATAGTATTAATTTTCATTCAATTCATTCAACTAAATGCTCAAACAAGAGATGTTACTATTATCATTCATGAAAATAGTATTAACAAACTTTTTATCAATATTGGTGAAATAAAAGGAACTTCTGAATATTCATTTATGCTTATTGACGGAACGTACGACTGGCAACTGATGAATCCTCAAATAAAATTGCATCAAAACAAGGCTGATTTTATTGCTGATGTAAAAGTTACTGCAGGTAAATTGAGCTACAAAACAAAAATCAGTGGAAAAGTTGAAATTTGCTATGAACCTACAACCAATCTTGTATATATTGAAATAACAGAAGCCCTTTTTCCACTCAATATCTTATTTTTTGGAAAGGAAAAACATTTATGGGATGTGAATTTAAAAAAGTACTTCCCTACTCCATTTACATTTGAAGGCCCACTAAGCATGGGAACGGAAATGCTGTTTACAATGCCCGATAATTCTATCAAAAAAATTTATGCGTATCCAGTAAACTGTGGCGTGAAAGTTGCTGAAAAACAAATCATCGTTTTTGCCGAAATGGATTTTATTTCGCGCCAATAACAAAGATGTAAATCAAACAAAAGAAATACTAATTTTACCAATCTAAACTCATAATGTTATTATGCTAAAACAATTATTCTATTTTTTAATACTTTGTAGTCCTGCAACATTATTAGCAGGAGAGCCTCAAGGATACACCATAAAAATTACGGCAAAAGGAATTCCAGAAGGAAGCACTTGTTTGTTAGCCAATTATTATGGCGACAAACAATACATTAAAGATTCTGCAAAGGTTAATACTAAAGGAGAAGTAATATTTAAAGCAGATGTAAAATGGGATCAAGGGGTATATTTATTTGTTCCTCCAAGTAAACGCTACTTTGATTTTATAATGGATGATGTGCAAAATTTTACATTAGAAGCTGATACTATCGATTACATAAAAACGATGAAAATAAAAGGTTCTGAAGAAAACAGAATCTTTTATGAGTACCAAAATTTTATGTCATCAAAACAAAAACAGATTGAGCCTTTACGCGAAGAATTAAAAAAAATAAAAAACAGTAAAGACTCAACAAAAATAATTGAAGATAAAATTAGTGCTATTGACAAAGAAGTAAAAGAATATAGAAGCAATTTTGTAAAAATACATCCAAAAACTTTTGTTGCTAAACTTATGAAAGCAATGGAAGAAATAGAAATTCCGGAAGCACCCATTTTAGAAAACGGGAAAAAAGACAGCACATTTGCATATCGCTATTACAAAACACACTTTTGGGATAACATTGATTTTACCGATGAGCGTCTGTTGCGCACACCTATTTTTCATCCTAAGATGAAACAATACATGGAAAAGCTAACAGCACAAACACCTGATTCGATAAATGTATCGGCTGATATTTTAATAGGAAAATCAAGAGTAAACCAAGAAATGTTTAAATACATTGTGTATTGGTTAACGTACAATTATGAAAGTTCAAACATTATGGGAATGGATGCTGTATTTGTACACATGGTCGAAAAATACTATGTAACCAAAGAGGCATTTTGGGTAGACTCCACTCAACTACATAAAATCACCAACAGAGCCTATACGCTTAAGCCGTTGCTAATTGGTAAAAAAGCACCATTAATTAATATGCCTGATACTACAGGGAAATATATATCAGTATACGATATAAAAGCAAAATATACTGTAGTTATTTTTTGGGATCATGGTTGTGGACATTGCAAAAAAGAAATCCCTAAACTATTAGAACAGTACAATACTAAACTAAAAGCAAAAGGGGTTCAAGTGTATGCTATAGAAACAGAGAACAAGCCAAAAGAATGGAAGCAGTTTATAAAAGAGCACAAACTAAATTGGATAAATGTGTGCGAACCCGATGATTATAAACGAGCTGTTACTAAAAAAACATATGACATATACAGCACTCCTGTAATTTATTTGCTAGATGAGAATAAGATTATTAGGGCAAAACGTATAGATAGTGAGCAAATATTTAACATAGTAGAGATGCTTGATAAAGAGAAAGAAAGTAAAAAATAAAGTTCGCACTATATATTCCAAAAACTATGCTTCTATTGCTCTTTCGGAGGGTGTTTTGTTTTGATGCTTTGGTAAAAAGTAGCTAAGTTTATTAATTAAGCCTTTTA
>JAEUTT010000042.1 GCA_016787165.1 Bacteroidia bacterium
TAAGAGTGTATTTTTAACAAAAATCACCGTTTTATGTTGTAAAACGGTGATTTTTGTTTTAGTACAATAGGGTTGTTTGTTTAGAGATAAATCGTAAATTCGCACTCGAAAAAAATAGCATAATAAAATGGCAAAATTCAATTCATTAAAAGTAGTAGATATAGTTCGTGAAACAGCTGATGCTGTATCTGTAGCATTTGAAGTACCAGCAAATCTTAAACAAGATTATAAATATATTCAAGGTCAGTACCTCACACTTAAATTAGCAATTAATGGTGAAGAGGTAAGACGTTCATATTCTATTTGTAGTAGCCCTGTAGAAGAAAACGAACTTCGTGTTGCCATTAAAAAAGTATTGAATGGTAAAGTTTCGAGCTTTATCAATGACAAAACTAAAGTGGGTGATGTAATTGAAGTGATGACTCCAATGGGTACATTTTATTCGGAGATGAATCCTGCCAATAAAAAGAATTATGTTTTGTTTGGTGGTGGTAGTGGAATTACTCCAATGCTTTCCATTTTAAAAACAGTTTTAAAATCAGAGCCCCATTCAACTGTTACATTATTTTATGGAAATAATGATGAAGCTTCTATTATTTTCAAAAAACAAATTGATGAATTAGCAACTGCTAATCCAAGTCGATTAAAAGTATATCATGTTTTAAATACAGCACCGGCTGGTTACTCAGTTTTATTAACCGGATTAATGACCAAAGAAAAAGATTTGGCATTAATTGAAAATTATGTGGATTTAAAAGCGGATAACGAATACTTTATTTGTGGCCCAACGCCAATGATGGACAATGCTATGGCTGCATTAAAAGAAATAAAAGCACCAGAAGCAAAAATACATATAGAGTATTTTACAGCACCCGTAAATGCAGAAGAAGTAAAAGCGGCTAGCAATTCATCAGCAGCAATGGCAACCATTATTATGGATGGTGATGAAAAAGAAGTTGAATTATTGCCCAATGAAACCATCCTAGAAGCAGCATTACGTGTAGGTATGGATGCTCCGTATGCTTGTCAGGGAGGTTCTTGCTGTACTTGCAGAGCATTAATTGAAGAAGGAAAAGTAGATATGGCTGTAAATTATGCGTTGTCGAAATCAGAAGTAGAACGTGGTTATATTTTAACTTGTCAATCGCGTGCTACCACACCTCATGTTACCATTAATTACGACAAAGGAATGTAATTATTCCTTCTCGGTATAAATAGAAATGCCTTTATTTGTTTGAATAAACAATGTTTTAGATTCTAATCTAAAGTTGTTAAAAGACGATAAAGGCATTTTAAATTCTGTTTCTTCTGTTGTTTTTAAATTATATGCTTTAACGGTATTTTCATTTTTAAAATATACCCAATCGCCAATCGCTTGAATTTTTTCAGCATTCTTTACAGGAATTGTTTTGTAATAGGTTCCATAAATATCAAATACCAATATGCCTGTTGTAGGATTGTTTAGATACAATTTATTATCGTATTCTAATAAATAATTAGGCTGTAGTGGAATATTAATTAATAAGTTAATGTTTCCCGTTTGTTGAGTTTTATCATAGTTTTTACTTAAACGAATAAGCTCAAAATTTTGTTGATCATATATCCACATACTGTTGTTATGTGAAGAACATGCTAATTGTACTTGTTGATAGCCTAATACATCAAAGCTAACCGGTTCTGTATTTAGGCTCAATGTATTATCCAGAAAAACTACTTGTGAAAAATTCTTGTAATATACCAATACACGCAGCATATTGGTAGCATCCACAAAATCGATGTTTCCTAAATTTTTATTACTGTATTTGTAAAGCAATTTTCCTGATTTATCAAACTTGTTTAGTTCATTTCCTTTTACAACATAAGTATTACTTTGGTTGTCGGTGGTAAAAAAATCAATTTCCATTTCAATTGATTTTACCAATTTGTAATTGGTTTGTGCAATAGAACTGGTATAGGTTAGTAGAAGTATAAAAAATATTTTTTTCACAGTATTAAATTTAACAAATATTATTCCATTAACGCAAAAATTTCCTCCACATACTTTCTATCATTTGATAAACGTGGTACTTTGTGTTGTCCGCCTAATTTATTTTTTGACTCGAGCCATTTATAAAAAGTGCCGGAAGGTGCTATTCTAATGATAGGTTCTCTTAGTGCCAAATTATTAAACCGTTTTGCTTCGTAATCGGAGTTGATA
>JAEUTT010000377.1 GCA_016787165.1 Bacteroidia bacterium
AGGTATCGGTATTGGTCGTATCGGTGGATCAGCGTTAGAATCTATCGCTCGTCAACCAGAGGCTGTGAACGATATCCGTTCATCAATGATCTTAGCTGCTGCTCTTGTTGAGGGTGCTGCTTTCTTTGCTATGGTTATCGGACTATTAGTAGTTTTGATTATCAAGTAAAAAAATTAAAACTGTCTGCAAGGTTGTTGCAGACAGTTTTTAAAAATTTATTTTGACTAAATATTTTATACTAAATACTTAATACTTCAACAAATGGAATTAGTAAAACCTTCGATTGGCCTTATATTTTGGATGGCGGTTTCATTCTCAATCATTCTTTTTTTATTAAAAAAGTTTGCTTGGAAACCAATTTTAGGAATGATTAAAGAGCGTGAAGAATCAATTGAAAATGCTTTAGCTGCTGCTGAAAAAGCAAAAGAAGAAATGAAAGCATTACAATCGAACAATGAACGCATTTTAGCAGAAGCAAAAGCAGAACGTGATACTTTGTTAAAAGAAGCACGTGAAATAAAAGAAAAAATGATTGCAGATGCTAAAGGCATTGCTACAAAAGAAGGTGAACGAATGTTAAACATCGCTCGCGAAAATATTCAAAATGAAAAAATGGCCGCTATCACTGAACTTAAAAATCAAGTAGCATCCTTATCAATTGAAATTGCTGAGAAAATTTTAAAATCAGAATTATCATCTGATGAAAAGCAAAAATCATTGGTTAACACATTATTGAAAGACGTTAATCTTAACTAGTTAGAAAGTTACAAAGTTGAAAAGTTGGAACGTTTAAATAAGCCAACATTGCAACTTTAAAACATTACAACTTTAAAACTAAATAAAATGCAAGGAACAAGAGTAGCATCACGATACGCAAAATCATTTATTGACCTTACTATTCAGCAAGGTGTGTTGGAACAAGCGTATGCCGATATGAAATTTATATCTGACGTGTGTAAATCCAATCACGATTTTGTGATTTTCTTAAAAAGTCCAATTATTAAAACAGACAAAAAACAAGCTGTTTTAAAGGAAGTATTTAGCGGAAAATTAAATAAAGTAACTGATGCTTACGTAAAATTAATTACCGACAAAAAACGCGAATTATACTTGGCAGAAATTGCTAATGAATTTGTAAATCAATACAAGAAAAAGAAAGAAATTCTTACCGCTGTGGTTACTACCGCAAGCGGTATTGATGATTCTATCCGCAAAGAAATCATGAAGATTGTGAAAGGAGTTAGCAATAGTGAAGTAGTTATTGAAGAAAAAATCAACAAAGATTTAATTGGTGGTTTTATTATTCGTGTAGGTGATAAACAAGTAGATGCAAGTATTGCTCGCAGAATAAATAATTTAAAACAAACATTCAAGGAGAATCCTTTTGTGAAAGAATTATAATAAACTCATCTTTATCTACTAACAAGGGAGAAGTAGACAATGAGTCATAGAGGGAAAAATAATAGTAAGTATTAAAAATAAAAATAAATAACAATGGCAGAAGTTAAACCAGCAGAAGTAACTGCAATTTTAAGACAACAATTATCAGGCTTAAAATCGGAACAAGAGTTAGAAGAAGTTGGTACCGTGTTACAAGTAGGTGACGGTATTGCTCGTATCTATGG
>JAEUTT010000392.1 GCA_016787165.1 Bacteroidia bacterium
TAACTTATTTGAAGCCAAACTCAGAGGGTAAATTTGAAATGGAGACAGAAACAATAGATAGAAGAACTTCTTTTTCTGTAAACTTTAAAGCTCAAAGCGGGAATTTGTTTTTTGTAGAAGCAGCTAATGTTGTTGCTGCAAACAAAACAGTTTTTGTTCAATTATACATCAATGGTATTTTAGTTAAAGAAGGTCAAAGTTATAATCCTTCACAAAAAGCAGTTGCTCAAGGCAATTATTAATAATTAGATTTAGTTTAGAGAGAGATTTATCTAATTAATTTGCTTTTTCCCGTTACTATCAAGTAACGGGATTTTTTTTTGAATAAACATTCGTTTGTTCGTTTCTTCTCGTAAGATTATAAATTATTCCTTTTGATTTACTTTAATTTTACACTGTTAACTAAACACACTATGTTGCAATCCATTTTTGGCTCATTTGATTATTATTCTTGGATAATATTACCGCTAATTATTTTTACCTCTCGTGTTTGTGATGTAAGCTTAGGAACATTACGTCATGTGTTTATTTCTAAAGGATTCAGAAAAATAGTTCCATTGTTAGGTTTTTTTGAAGTATTAATTTGGATAGTAGTAGTTGCACAAGTAATGAAAAATTTAAATAATATAGCTTGTTATTTAGCTTGGGCAGGTGGTTTTGCTACAGGAACCTATGTAGGATTGATGATAGAAGAACGATTAGCTTTAGGATTGCAAGTGATTAGAATTATTACCAACCAAAACTGCGATGAATTATTAGAAACGTTAAAAAAAGAAAATCATGGTTTAACCATTGTGGATGCTCAAGGTGGGGTAGGGCCAGTAAAAATGGTATTCACAATTGTTAAACGTAAAAACACACAAGCTGTTGTTAAACTAATTCAACAATACAATCCTACTGCTTTTTATTCTATTGAAGACATTAAAAATGCAAATCAAGGTGTTTTTACTGAGAATAGTAAAAGTGGATTCGCTTTTATACGACAGCTAATGCCAACAAGAAAAGGAAAGTAATTTTATTTTAGTTCTTTGCAGTAGCGTTGAATTAAATCGTACGCTTTTTCATTATTTAAACCATCTGCTTTTTCTAAATCTTTACAAGCTCCTTTTTTATCGCCTGATGCAAATTTTATGGATGCTCTATTGATATATGCTGATGAATAGTCAAATTTTATTTTTATTGCCAAATCAAGGTCTTCCATTGCTCCTGCAAAATTTTTCATGGCACCTTTTGCTGCACCTCTGTTTGTTAATGCAATGAAGTTTTTAGGCTCTAATTTTATCACTTCATCAAGGTCTCTTACTGCACCCGAATTGTCATTTATATTAATGCGGGCCGCACTTCTTGTAATCAAGCCTTCTATATGAGTGGGTTCATAGTCTAAAAATCGACTTAAATCTTTATCCGCACCTTTATAATTTCCACCATTGTAATTGGTTTTTCCTCTCCATAAATATGCTTCATTATTTTCAGAATCCATTTCAATTACTTTGTTAAAATCATTCAAGGCGAGTACATAATCTTTTTTTAGTTCATAATAAATTTTACCTCTAGCCATATAAGGTTCATAAAAATTAGGGTATTGTTCAATGCATAAATTAAAATCATCCAAAGCTCCTTTTTTATTGCCTTGCTTTTCTTTTAATAGCGCTCTTTGGTAATAGCTTTTTGCATCTTCCCCATTTTTATCCAGTGCTTTTGTAAAATCGCTTTCAGCCTCCTTGAATTTTCCTTGCTCCATTTGAGCAATACCCCTTTCTCTAAAAGCATCGCCACGTGTAGGGTCTAATTCTAGCGACTTGTCGAAATTAACAATAGCATTTTTATAATCTTTTGTTTTTGTTTGGGCAATCGCCATTCGAAAGTATGCTTCAAATGAATTTGCATTTTGTTTGATTGCTTTTTTATAATCGTTAATCGCTTCTTTGTAAAATTTAGTAAAGCCTTTTAAATCTTTGTTTTTAATTTTTAATTCGGCCGAGTCACACTTGTAGTTAGCTGTTTTTATAATTGCAGCAGCAATGTCAGCGGTATCTATAGGTGGCTTATCGTCTTCTTGAGAAAAAATATTGACTTTTATTATAATTAGAAAAAAGAAAAGTGTAATTGTTTTTTTGTTCATAATAGATATAGAATGAATCCCTAAGTTACAATAAATTTATAGGAAAGAAAAGTGTCGTGTGAAAAAAATTACAACTTCACCTTTTGTTCTACACTCCAAGCTTCTGGTTTTGCATCAAATAGAATTTTTGTTTGTGACCAAACTGTTTTAAAAAGGTCAGAATCTCTGTATTTGTTCAAATCATTCTCCGAATTCCAGTAGCTATAGGTAAAAAAGATAGAGGGGGAATTGATATCATTCAATAGTTCTAAATGAGTACATCCAGGCATGTTACGAATGAGCTGTTTGGAAGCATCAAAAACGCTCAAAAATTCAGTTACCTTTTCAGGCATAAACGTCATTTTTACTATTCGGATAATCATAAAATATTAATGGTTATAGAACTGTTTAAACGTATTCCACACAGCTCAAATACATTGCCTTGATTCATTGCAATTTCTAAATGTCCAGATGCATTAAAGAGCGCAAGCACATCACCTTCTCTTGCTTCAAAATATCCTTTGCTAATACGTGTTATTTTATAGTTGTTAAACAATATTTCAAAATTTCTTCCTTTAGTTCCTAGTTCAAATAAGTTTTTATCAATATTGGTTACAGCATTTCCAAATGAATCAAAATAAATAAATACTCCTTTTATTAAATCATTGATAAGTGATGCTTTAAATGCAATTCGTTGAAGAAGTTCCGTTTTGGGAGAACCCATATTATCAATGTTTCCACCATCAGCTAAAAAACAAGCTGCTTTTGCAAAAACATCTCTTGAGGGAAACGTGAAAAATTTTCCAACGGTATTGAGTTGAATCACTTTTTCGGGAAATTCATTAAACATTAATGAAAATAAGCCATTATCTGTACCAATAAAATAATGTCCATCAGCTTTCACTATCACATACGAAGAAGTTGTATCAGCCTCGGCTTTAACCGAAATAATGTGAATACTTCCTTTAGGAAAATTAATATATGCGTTTTTAACAATGTAGGCTGCTTCTAAAAGGTTGTGGGTAGAAATTAAATGTGAAATGTCAATAATTTGAGCATTTGGCAACTGACTATAAATAGCGCCTTTAACAGCACTTACATAGTAATCCTTTAAACCTAAATCACTTGTGAAGGTGATAATTGCCATATGTTAGTAATTTGTGACTTTTTTATGAACCTGCTTCAAATTTCCGTAGGCAAAAATATGTTATTTTCGTGCTTTCTTGAAATTAATACTAAAAATAAAGCATTGAGCGAAAAAAAAATCATACTGGAAGATATTTCACCTATCGATTTATATGGGGTAAATGACTCTAAATTAGACTTGATTAAAAAGCGATTTCCCAAGCTGAAAATTGTAGCAAGAGGCGAAACAATTAAAGCCAATGGCGAAGAAGATGAGCTTAATCAATTGGAGATGGTGTTAAATGTTTTAATCGCATATCGTCATCGCTATGGTAATTTAACCGATAATGCTGTAACACAAATTTTGGGTGGAGAGGGAAGAAAAGCAATTGACAAAAAAGAAGAAAGCGGAACAGGAGATGATGTTTTGGTATTTGGTAATAGCGGATTAATAATAAAGGCACGAACCGAAAATCAACGAAACATTGTTTCTGCTATAGCTAAAAATGATATGGTTTTTGCAATTGGACCGGCAGGAACAGGAAAAACATACACGGCAGTAGCATTGGCTGTACGGGCATTAAAAAATAAAGAAGTAAAAAAAATTATACTTACTCGTCCGGCAGTTGAAGCAGGCGAAAATTTAGGCTTTTTACCCGGTGATTTAAAAGATAAATTAGATCCGTATTTACAACCATTGTATGATGCTTTGTACGACATGATTGCCCCAGAAAAGTTGGCTTATT
>JAEUTT010000417.1 GCA_016787165.1 Bacteroidia bacterium
TGGCATGGAAAACATGAGCCAAGTTCCTTTTTATTCTGAGAATATGCGTTGGGGAAATAAATACGGTAATGTAACAATGATTGATGGTTTGGCAAAAGATGGTTTAACAGATGTTTACCATAACTATGCAATGGGAAATGCAGCCGATTTATGTGCTAAAGAATGTAATATTTCTCGTGAAGAACAAGATGCATTTGCAATAGAATCATATAAACGTTCACAAGCGGCTTGGGCTGCCGGAAAATTCAATGATGAAATTGTACCGGTCGAAATTCCACAACGTAAAGGTGATCCTATTTTAATGAAAGAAGATGAAGAATATAAAAATGTTCGTTTTGATAAAATCCCTGAATTAAAAGCTGCTTTTTCTAAAGAAGGAACAGCTACTGCAGCAAACTCTTCAACAATGAATGATGGTGCTGCTGCTGTTGTATTAATGAGCAAAGAAAAAGCCGAAAAACTAGGTTTAAAACCTATTGCTATTTTAAAAGGATATGCAGATGCTGAACATGCTCCGGAATGGTTTACTACTGCTCCTTCACTTGCGGTGCCTAAAGCTGTTGCAAAAGCAGGTTTAACATTAAATGATATTAATTATTATGAGTTAAATGAAGCATTTTCAACAGTAGGAATTGTGAATATGCAAAAAATGAAATTAGATGCAACTAAAGTAAATGTAAATGGTGGTGCAGTATCACTAGGTCATCCATTAGGTTGTTCTGGCGCACGTATCATAGTTACTTTAATTCATGTGTTAAAACAAAATAAAGCAAAATACGGTGCTGCCGGAATATGCAACGGTGGTGGTGGAGCAAGTGCTGTGGTTGTTGAACTTGTATAGTCTTTAGCAGTTAGTCTTGAGTCATTAGTAGTTCTGATATTATTTAACACTAGTGGCTAAATACTCAAAAAAATGTACGGAATTTGTAATTTAAGTATTGTGCCCTGCAGAAGAGAGCCATCCGATAAAAGCGAGATGGTAACACAGCTTTTATTTGGCGATACTTTTCAAGTTACAGAAACTCAAGGCAACTGGTGCCATATTAAAATTTCTTATGATGATTATGATTGCTGGATAGATAAAAAACAGTTTTTACCTATTCAGCAACATACATTTGATATCATTAATTCCACTGATTTAATTTGTAGTAATGAGTTTGTTCAACTCATCAATCATAAAAACACGAATCATCAATTACCAATTGTGATTGGTAGTTCATTACCCAATTATGATGCAGGTGAGTGTACTATTGAAAATCAAACCTATATTTTTGATGGCGATATTATTAAAGATTACTTGCCAAACGAAAAAAATGGAATTATTGAATCTGCATATCAATTTTTAAATAGTCCGTATTTATGGGGAGGGAAAAGCCCTTTTGGAATTGATTGTAGCGGTTTCACCCAATTAGTGTATAAACTAAATGGAATACGATTAAAACGTGATGCTTATCAGCAAGCAGAGCAAGGAGAAATATTGAGTTTTGTAGAAGAAGCAGAGCCTGGCGATTTAGCCTTTTTTGATAATGAAGAAGGACGAATTGTTCATGTGGGAATTGTTTTAGAAAACAACAAAATTATTCATGCCTCCGGAAAAGTTAGGATTGATGGCTTTGATCATCATGGTATTTTTAATAACGATAAAAAAGATTATTCTCACCAACTAAGATTATTAAAGCGAATTGTTTAATAATTTTTATTTCATTAAAAAATAATCCAAACTCAATTTATTGTAAGCATCAGGTATTGCCATTAAAATGCTCCATAGTAAAATTCTCGGAAAAACAATTTTCATATCCCATACAGGATTTATTAAACTAAAAGCACTTACTACCAAAATCAAATCAAGCCCTAAGAGGTATAATGCATATTTGCTGAACAATCCTATGATTAAGGCAAATCCGCCAATAAGCTCAATAAAAGAGGAGTAATAAGCAGCAATAACAATGATAAAATCTGGTAGTTTTACATTGCCAAATTCATAACGAAAAGATTTAATTACACCATCCATTTTTACTTTTACCACCTTATCATAACCTTGCATAAAAAATAAAATTCCTAAAATTATTCTCAACACAAATGTGAGTATAGTTTCGTTGTTTAGTATATTCATCATGGCTAATTTATTTAATAATAAAACTTTCAATCGCTAATTTATAGGAGT
>JAEUTT010000466.1 GCA_016787165.1 Bacteroidia bacterium
AAACTTAAATACCGAGTTTTTAAAAGGAATGGTAAAAAAGAAAGCGGCCATGAATTTAGAAGTGGATGCAAAAGCATCGTATAGTTTTGATAATGATACATCGTTTATTCAACGTAATTTAAACCGACAAGTAGTAAGCGGAGAATTTGGTTTTAACTGGATAATTTTAAAGAGTGCTTACAAAGAAAAATCATTGTTAGAATTTAAAGCTACAGGAGCATTTAATTATGTGGTATCCGGAAAATTTAAAAATGAAGACGATTATTTTTTTACTGCCAACGGAACTGTACGATTAAGAGTGAGCGATAATTTTTGGATTCCGGTAGAGGTTAAGTATGATCCGCAAACAGGAAATGTATTCGGATTTTTAAATGTTACATCCAATTTTGATTGGCTTAATAAATTAATAGGAAACAAACAAAAATAAAAACTAAACAAAAAAACAATGAAACAATTACTTTCTTTTTTTGCAGTACTTATAAGTATGTATAGTGTAAATGCACAGGAAATAAAAACAGAATCGGGTGCAAACGAAATGAGCGTTTTTAATATTGAAGATTATAAAAAAGCAATTGTTAGTTCCGATTTTCAAGCAAGTTTTAGTAGCAATGATGACAAAGTGAATTTTAAAAAATTAAGAGGTTATTTGCAAAAAAAGCAGAGCCAAATGAATTTGTTACAAGAGGCGATTAATAATATTGCTTACCAGTCGAGTTTAGAATTAATACAAGCCAAAGAAAATGAAATTGATAGGGTGCTGAATGATGCAAAAGCAAATAAATTAAAAGAAGTGAATATTGATATTTACTTTCCAAAATGCAATATTGATGTATATGGTTCAAACGCTACGAGCATTAAAGTGTTAGAAGATATAAAACTACAGCTATTATCCTGCAAAGAAGAGGAGCTTAAGCGTAAAAAAGAACAAAAAATGTTGCAAGATAATTTAGCAATTATTAGACAAGATTATTCGCTCTGTCAGGATCAAATAGATACAGCACTTGCGCCTGAGTACAAAGACCAAGAGTTTAGAAAACACATCAGCATAGGATTCACTATTTTGTTAGGTGTATTATTAATTGTATTTATTGCAGTAGTAATAAGTTCTAAAAAAGATATTGCCGATTACTTTTTTTCCGATACCGGATTACAATTTATTACACTATTTGTATTAATCATTGCCATTATTCTATTTGGAATATTAAAAATATTAGAAGGCAGAGAGTTGGCTGCTATACTTGCCGGAATTTCCGGTTATATTTTGGGTAAAAGTAAAGGTGGGAATAGCAATAACCCGCCTGCACCACCAACTAACGATACAAATGAAGAAAGCAAAACAGTATAGCAGATTTGATACTGCCTGATAATTGCATATGCAACCCTATACAAAAACAATAAGATGAAACACAAACATACCGGAAAACTAAGCAATAGTACGCTCGATAATTTATTGGAAGGTTTTCAAGTAATTGGTTTTGATTGGCGTTACTTGTATGTTAATGATTCTGTTTTGCAACAAAGTAAGTATAAAACCAAAGAAGAGTTAATTGGTTTTACAATGATGGAGAAATATCCCG
Organism: Bacteroidia bacterium; assembly: GCA_016787165.1. Classification (GTDB taxonomy): domain Bacteria; phylum Bacteroidota; class Bacteroidia; order 2-12-FULL-35-15; family 2-12-FULL-35-15; genus 2-12-FULL-35-15. Next base: position 1,578 of record JAEUTT010000466.1, read on the forward strand.
GCATTGAAAAAACAGAAATGTTTAAAGTGCTTCAGCGTTGCATGAAAAACAGAGTGATGGAAGAACTTGAAAACGAGTTTACATTTCCGGATAATTCAAAAGGCTGGTTTGAACTACGAATAGAACCAGTTCCGGAAGGACTTTTTATACTTTCAATTGATATAACCAAACGAAAACAAGCAGAGTTAGAAAGACGAAAATATGCTAGTGGGTTAAAAGAAATGCTTTTTATGACATCACATAAAGTAAGACAGCCGGTGGCACACATTTTAGGTATTTCAAATCTATTGGATACATCAAAACTTTCGCAAGATGAACTATGTAAAATAGTGGGTTATATGAAAGGGTCGGTAGAATCGCTCGATTCATTTACAAAAGAATTAACAGCATACATTCATGCTTTAAAAGCATCAGCACCTGTAAATGAAGGTAAGTGAAAAGCTAAAAAAGAAGGATGAAAGCAAATTACGAATAGGCAATCATTGAATATGTAGTATATAAAAACTGATAATGTAGCTTATTAATATGAATATTGAAAAACTAAAGCTATTAGTAAATACTGTACAGCAACTATCTTTAGCAAGAAGCTTGGATACGATAACAGATGTTGTGCGAAAAGCAGCAAGAGAATTAACAGGAGCAGATGGTGCAACCTTTGTGCTTAAAGACAATAATATGTGTTATTATGTGGATGAGGATGCAATTGCTCCTTTGTGGAAAGGACAAAAATTTCCTATGTCGGCATGTATTAGTGGTTGGTCGATGATAAATAAAAAATGCGCCATTATAAACGATATTTATGACGATGAACGCATACCTATTGAAGCATATCGACCAACATTTGTTAAAAGCTTAGCAATGGTTCCTATACGAACCATTGATCCGATAGGTGCTATTGGAAATTATTGGGCCGAAAAGCATTTGCCTACTGATGAAGAAGTAGAATTATTACAATCGCTTGCAGATATAACCTCTGTATCCATTGAAAATGTATATGCCTATAATGAGTTAAAAGAACAAAACAAAATGTTGTACGACATTGCTTTTATGCAATCACATCAAGTGCGGGTCCCTATTGCTCAAATTCAAGGATTATATAGCTTATTTAATTTTGATGATTTAAAAGACCCTCAAAATGCCGAAATTGTTAAAATGCTAAAAACTACAGCCGATTCATTTGATGTAATTATTAAAAAAATTGTAGAAAAAACAGATAGTATAAAATACTATGAAAAGTAGTGAGTAAGCAAATTATTAGTGAAAATAAAAGAAGCTATTCTGTAAAATTAAACCTAAGCATATATGAATGAAAAATTAGAATCGGAAGAAATCATACTTAACAAAAGAGAAATAGCTTTTCAGAGAATAGAAATAGAAACGTTAGCAGCGGAATTAATGATTGCTAAAAAAGAGCTACTCTTTCAAAACGAAGAAAAACAAAAACGTGCAGATGAACTTATGATTGCAAATAAAGAATTAATTTTTCAAAATAGTTAAAAACAAAAACGAGCGGATGAGCTTATGATTATAAATAAAGAGCTTGCTATGCAGTATGACGAGAAAAAGAAATTAGCAGAAGAACTAACAGTTGCATACAGAGAACTTAAAAAAACAGAAGAATATTTAATAGAGTATATAAAAGGCTTAGAAGAAATGATGTTTATAACGTCACATAAAGTAAGACAGCCTATTGCACATATTTTAGGTATATCTAACCTGCTTGATTTTTCTACAAATTATTCGCTTGACGAAATGAAAAAAATAGTTGGTTATATAAAGCGTTCGGCACTTGCTGTAGACACGTTCACAAAGGAACTCACAATATTTATGACTACGATTGACAAGAATAACAAGAAAAACGGTGCATAAAATGAGATTATTAATAAAATGTATCAATAAAAAATAAACACAAGGCATTTGACATAAAATTACAAATCCTTATAACCAATTTAGATGAAGACGATATTGCTTATAGATGATAACTTGGAAATTCGTGAAAATACAGCGGAAATTTTAGAAATGGAAGGCTATAAAGTATTAACGGCA
>JAEUTT010000476.1 GCA_016787165.1 Bacteroidia bacterium
AATACCAAGAAGCAAATGGAACAATAGATTTTTATATTGATTTTTTAAAAGAGAATAACGAGCTTGCTAAGATGCCACTTGCATATACCCAAAGAGCTGAATTATATGTGAATAGTTATCCATCAATAAGCTTCATAAAACTTGATGCTCAATTTTTATTTAAAAATGTAGATGAATATTTGAAATTGGTTAAAAAATCGGATAATTCTCAATTGTCCTATGAGCAAGCATTGTATTTAAAAATGCGTTTTTGTATTATAAAAAAGGAATATAAACAGGCATTCGACATGCTAAATCAAGATGTATTAAAAAAGCACATTAATACAGACGCTATTTATGATTTATACAAAGCTTTACTGTTGTTATTTACTCAAAGTAAAGGCTCGTTTCCAGAGATTTACAAAAAGGCGGTTCAGCAAAAATATAAAGCGACATTGCCTTTTCAATTTAACCAGTTGAATTGGTTAATAAATTTTACTCAAAAAATAATAAATGGTGCTATAAAGCCTTAATAAATCAATAGCTTTGCACTCAAATTAGTTAGGTATGAAAAATATTTTTGTAATAGGAGCAGGTCGCTCAGCATCATCATTAATAGCTTATTTGTTAGAACACTCAACAAAAGAAAACTGGAAGGTTACCGTTGGCGATATTTCACTTGATTTAGCAAAACAAAAAATAAAAAATCACCCCAATGCAACAGCCATAGAGTTTGATATAAATAATGAAACACAGCGTCAATCGGAAATTAGCAAATCAAATATTGTAGTATCCATGCTTCCTGCTTCTATGCATATAGAAGTTGCAAAAGATTGTATAAAATATAAAAAGCATTTAACTACAGCATCTTATGTTTCTAAAGAGATGGCCGAATTGCATACTGTAGCTAAAGATTCTGGAGTAATTTTATTGAATGAAATTGGTTTGGATCCAGGAATAGATCATGCTTCTGCAATGAAAGTAATTGATTCTATTCATCAAAAAGGAGGAATGTTTACTTCCTTTAAATCGTTTTGTGGTGGATTGGTTGCTCCCGAGAGCAATGATAATCCCTGGGGATATAAATTTTCGTGGAATCCACGAAATGTCATTTTAGCAGGACAAGGAACTGCTCAGTATATTGAAAATGGAGAGTATAAATACATTCCATACAATCGGTTATTTTTGCAAACAGATAGAGTGGAAGTAGAAGGCTGTGGCTCTTTTGATGGATATGCTAATCGTGATTCTTTGTCGTACAGAAAACCCTACGGTTTGGAATATATTCCTACTATGCTCAGAGGAACACTACGTATGCCAGGTTATTGTAAAGCATGGAATGTATTTGTTAAATTAGGACTTACAGACGATTCATATAAAATAGAAGCTTCGGATCAGTTAACCTATAAGCAATTAGTAAATGCTTTTTTACCTGCAGGAAATAAATCGGTTAAGGATAAATTAATTGAATTTATGGGTGCTGATGCTAATAGTGAAGTAATAAGTAAAATAGAATGGTTAGGCATTTTGGAAGATAGAAAAATTAAAGTAGCGAATGCTAGTCCGGCACAAGTACTTCAAGACTTATTAGAAGAAAAATGGAAATTGAATGAAGCCGACAAAGATATGATTGTGATGCAACATCAATTCAAGTATACATTAAACAATGAGTCGCGTACCATTTTAT
>JAEUTT010000485.1 GCA_016787165.1 Bacteroidia bacterium
AAACTGTTTTAATTTAGATGGTATTTTGAATGTACTTTCTGGAATTTCGGTATAATTCCCAACTTCATCAATTTTTTTCTCGATTTTCTCTTTGTAATGTACATTCCATTCGCTTGGAGAAATTTTTCGATTTAGAGTTAAATTGCCATACTCATCCAATACTTTTGATTCAATAATATTAAATACTTGTTCGGGATTAACATTCCCGCATTCAATACATTCACTTTCATTGCTATTTACATGGTTTACTACTGTTTTAAAATAAATTACAGAATCAACAGGGTTACCATAATAAATCGGATAACCACCCACATCTAATATCATTAATTTATCAAACATTTTGAAAATGTCGGATGATGGTTGATGGATTACCACAAATACTAATTTGCCTTTTAGAGCAAGTTCTTTTAGTAAGTCCATAATGTTTTCTGAGTCGCGTGATGATAATCCAGAAGTTGGTTCATCTACGAATAAAACAGATGGTTCGCGAATTAGCTCTAATGCAATATTTAAACGTTTACGTTGCCCCCCAGAAATTGTTTTTTCTAAAGGACTTCCTACTTTTAAATCTCTGGTTTCAATCAACCCAATATCGGTAAGCACTTCTATTACCATATCGGATATTTCCTTATCGGATTTATTTCCAAAGCATAATTTTGCATTGTAAAATAAATTTTGAAATACACTTAATTCTTCAATCAATAAATCATCTTGAGATACGTGACCAATTACTCCTTCGATTTTATTTTTTTCGGTATGAATGTTAATGCCATTTATTTTTACAAAACCTCCGCTTGGTATTTCATTTCCATTTAATACATTCAGTAAAGTAGATTTGCCGGCACCTGATCCACCCATAATACCAATTAATTTGCCAGATTCTTCTGAAAAATTAATATCACGTAAGCCTAGTTTCCCTCCTTTAAATTTGTATTCCAAGTTTTGTACTACAAATGATACTTTTGCTTTAGAGGTATCGCTCATAAATGCACTTAAAATATCACTGTAATAAACAGGTTTTACTTTTGAACTTCTTAAGGATGAGCCAGGAGTTAAAATGTAAACTTTGCCTTGGAATAGAAGTTGTCCGTTTAATAATAAGTCGCTTTTCCCATAATACATTAAAGCATACATGTTAACGCTCGGAATCCAAAGCACACGAGCTTCTCCAGTAACTCCTTCGGCAAAAATATGTTTGGTTTCTTTGAAATTTCGGTCTGCTTTATTATCAATAACAAGTACTTTTGATGAATCAGGAATATCGTCTTTTCCTGCATGTACAAATGCCATACAGCTTTTGAACTCGGCATCTTCTATATTAAATGTTTCGGCAACTGTAGTTACAAATTCAAGTTCTTGTTCTGCAATTTCGGTGTTTGAATTAATAAACTCAATCAATCGTAAAAGAACAACCACTTTTTGTGTTTGTGTGAGCTCTTCATTAATTTGAGTACATATTTTTAAAACTTTTACCGAGTTTAATGATGTACGTTTTGCTGTACCATCTTTTTTCTTTGTTACTTGGTGGTGAGCTTCTAAAAACTCATCGAATATTTTTAAATACTGATCAACTAACTCTTGATTTAATTGTTGTTTCAAGAATGATTGTACAATTAATCGGCCGTTATCATTTATTCCATCCACCCTTGCAATAATTGCAAACATTTGCATCAGGGCTTTGAGTATTCGTTCGCTCATTTTTAATTTTTAGTTTGGTTATGAAAAAAAAAGACATTAATACCGCAGTAATAATGCCTTTTGATTAGTTGTTTGCTACGTATTATTTTGCTTGTCTAAAACCGATTAAAATAACAGCTCTGCCGGATCCCGTTGCTCCACTGTCTAGGTGTGCTTCAATGGTGCAATCAAGTGTGCTTGTTATTTTAAAATCCCAATAAGGTGAGTTTTTAAATTCACTATTGGTAAATAATAAGTTATGCTCACTGTCGTAAACTGAAAAAACTAGGTTTCCATCGTTTAGTCCACTACAAGCAGCTACTCTGTATATTGTTCCACCATATAGTGTTGTATGGAATTCAGCAGTTTCGTCTGCATTCATTAGTAGTGCACGGTATTGTTGTCCATCAGAAATAAATTGATTTCCCAAATGTTTTGCACATGAGTTTGCAACTGTATCTCCTATTTGAGCTGAAGCACTGTTTACTGCAATAAAACTTAAAACTACAAGTGCTATTTTTAAAAATCCGTTTTTCATATTATAATTTAATTTCAAAATTATTGTTTAGTTTTTTTAATACAATTAACCAACTAT
>JAEUTT010000503.1 GCA_016787165.1 Bacteroidia bacterium
ATGGACTGTAAAAATACATATTTTGTTCAAATTACTATCCTTTTTTTATTTATTTATAAGCTGTTTGAATGTATATTTGCCAAAATTTTATTTTATACAAAATGAGCAACGAATTAAACGAACAAGAACTACTTAGACGTAATAAATTAGAAGAGATTACCAAAATGGGTATTGATGCTTATCCTGCACCATTATTTGAAATCAATGCAACTGCAAAAAGCATTTTAGATGGTTTTACAGAAGAGAAAGCAGAAGACTATAAAAATATTAGCATTGCTGGTCGTGTAATGAGTGTACGAGATATGGGGAAAGCGTGTTTCGTAAGCTTGCAAGATTCAACCGGTCGAATTCAATTATATATCAGAAGAGATGATATTTGCCCCGGTGAAGACAAAAACATTTTTGATTTATTATTTAAAAAACATACCGATATAGGTGATATTGTAGGCATTACTGGCTATGTATTTAAAACAAAAGTAGGTGAAACATCTATTCATGCTACTTCTTTTACCATGTTAAGTAAATCATTAAAACCATTGCCTATTGTAAAACGTGATGAACAAGGAAATGCATTTGATGAAGTAACAGATCCCGAATTTCGTTACCGCCAACGTTATGTAGATTTAATCATTAACCCTACAGTTAAAGATACATTTACAAAACGTACAAAAATGATGAATACCATTCGTGATTTTTATAATGAAAAAGGATATTTAGAGGTAGACACTCCTGTTTTACAAGCCATACCGGGTGGAGCATCTGCTCGTCCGTTTGTTACACACCACAACACATTAGACATACCAATGTATTTACGTATTGCCAATGAGCTTTATTTAAAACGATTAATTGTTGGTGGTTTTGATGGAGTGTATGAATTCTCCAGAAACTTCCGCAATGAAGGAATGGATCGTACTCACAATCCAGAATTTACCGTAATGGAACTATATGTTGCTTACAAAGATTACAACTGGATGATGGATATTACAGAGGAATTAATTGAAAAAATTGCACTTGATTTAAATGGAACTACACAAGTACAAGTAGGAGAAAACACTATAGATTTCAAACGACCATTTAAACGCGTAACCATGTTTGATTCTATTAAAGAGTTTACAGGTATTGATATTAGCGGAATGGACGAGGCACAACTACGTGATGTATGTAAAAAATTGCATATCGAAGTAGCGGATAATATTGGTAAAGGCAAGTTGATTGATGAAATTTTTGGAGCAAAATGTGAAGGCAACTATATACAACCTACATTTATTACTGATTATCCGGTAGAAATGAGTCCGCTTACAAAAAAACACAGAAGCAAACCTGGCTTAGTTGAACGATTTGAACTAATGGTAAATGGTAAAGAATTAGCAAATGCTTATTCTGAACTAAACGACCCTATCGATCAGCGTGAACGATTTGAAGAGCAAGCAAAATTAATGGAAAGAGGAGATGATGAAGCCATGTTTATTGACCAAGATTTTTTACGCGCGTTGGAATACGGAATGCCTCCTACAGCAGGAATTGGAATTGGAATTGATCGTTTAGCAATGATTATGACCAACTCTCCTTCTATTCAAGATGTATTATTTTTTCCTCAAATGCGACCAGAAAAAACGGAAGTACACGAAGAAAACTAATCAACAAAATAGCATACCGAAATAGCTATTCATTTATATGCAAAGTATCTAAAAATGAAAAACATTCGTAACTACATTTTTATTTTACTTTTATTTTGTATTTCTTTTTATTACGGATATTGGGATATTCTTCAAAAAAGACCTCAATCTATCCATAGTTGGAGACAAACAGATTGTGCCTCAATTGCCCTTAATTACTACCAGCATGGTATGTGTTTTTTTAAACCTGAAGTCTTGTTTCAAATTAGTGATGGCGGTACAAGTGGTTATACCGTAGGAGAATGTCCCCTTTTGTATTATTTTGTTGCTATTTTATGGAAAATATTTGGCTATAGCGATTTCATATACCGTTTCGTAAATGCGATTATTTTTTTCATTGGCCTTTTTGCGCTCTATAAACTTGTTTGCAAAATCACAACAGATCATTTTTGGTCAATGGTTATTCCATTATTACTTTTCACATCACCTGTAATAGCATACTATACTCCTAATTACTTAACTGACACTACATCACTTGCACTTGTATTTATTGGATGGAATGTATTATACAGCTACTTTAATGAACATAAAAAAAATGCTTTTTACTTTGCTATTTTCATCTTTACAATTGCGGGTTTAATTAAAATATCGTCTTTAATAAGTGTTGTTGCACTCATATTATTAATGATTTTTAATACACTAAAGCAAAAAAAGGAAAATTCACAACAATCAACTCAATTTAGCTTTGATAAAATAATTCCCTTTTCCTTGATGTTTGCGACAATTTTTGCGTGGTATTTATTTGCAGTATTTTACAACAAAAAACATAATGCAGTAGCATCTGATGGCTCGCCTTACTTCTCCACTCAAGCATTTCCTATTTGGAACTTAAGCAAAACCGATATCTATGAAATACTAGGAGAAATTAAATCCAACTGGATTTTTGAATATCAAAATGCCGTTGTACTACTTTTGTTTATCTTCTCAATTATAATATGTTTTTATGTATTATTAAAACACAAAAGCTTTTTATTGCAATTATCTGCTATCATTACTATAGGTGTATTTGTTTTTTGCTCATTATGGTTTTATGCGTTTTCTCAACATGACTACTACATTATCAATCTATTAATATTGCCTCTCTTTTCAATAGTTGCATTTGTCGAATATGCTATTCATAATAAAAACAAATGGGTACAATCCAACTTCACAAAATCGCTTGTTGCAGTACTAATTATTTTTTCTGTTTATTATTCAAAAGAAAAACTTCAAGATAGATACAATGGCCCAAAAAACGAATACCATAGCTACAAAGATTTTCATACGATAACACCCTACTTAAGAAAAATTGGAATAAAACCAACAGACAAAGTTATTTCACTTCCTCACTATGCGCCATGCTATACCCTCTATCTTATGAATCAACCAGGTTGGGCAGCAACAAATTTTGAATATGAGATTTTACAAATAAGAAAATATATCCGACTAGGAGCACGATACCTTATTATAAACGGAGAAGATATTGCGAAAAAATCATGTTTTACTATGTATACAAAAAACCAAATTGGCCAATATGGTTCTGTATCTATATATAAACTGTAACAGACCTTCATTTTATGAAAATGTTTCTTATTTTTGTTAAACAATGAGTAAAATTGAAAAAGAAATTAGCATCGTTATTCCACTTTATAATGAAGAAGGAAATGTTTCAATTTTATATAATTCATTAATAATTGTTTTAGAAAAAATCACTTCCAATTTTGAAATTATCTTTATTGATGACGGAAGTACGGATGAGTCGTTTAATCATATTACATCCATAAGCAAAAATGATAATAGAGTTCTTGGAATTTCATTATCTCGCAACTTTGGTCATCAAATAGCCATTACTGCAGGGATAGAACACGCTTGTGGCGACATAGTAATTACAATGGATGCCGACATGCAACACCCCCCTGAAACAATAAATTTGCTCTATTTAAAATCCAAAGAAGGATACGATATAGTAAATACCAAAAGAGAAGATACTGCAGATGCAGGAATTTTCAAAAAAACAACATCAACCTTATTTTACAAACTAATCAATAGATTAGCAGACATTCACATAGAGCCCGCATCAGCAGATTTTAGATTAATGAATAGAAAATCGGTAAATGCTTTTTTAGAATTAAAAGAAAAAGATCGATTTACAAGAGGACTAATCAGCTGGATGGGGTTTCGACAAACAACTATTAATTATAGTGCGTCAGAAAGATTTTCAGGAAAATCAAAATATTCGATTACTAAAATGTTTCGATTTGCCACTGATGGCATAACCTCATTTTCAGCAAAACCATTGAGAATATCATTTTTTTCAGGAATAATTGTTTCATTAATTGGATTGCTTTATGCTATTTATGCTATTATAGAATATTTTAAAGGCAATACTATTGCAGGTTGGACATCTTTAATGGTAACGGTTTTAATAATTGGTGGAATTCAACTCATTAGCATAGGTATTATTGGAGAATACTTAGCTCGTGTATTTAACGAGTCGAAAAATCGACCACTTTATTTTGTCAAAGAATACACGTCAAAAGAACCTAAAATTTAATTCTTACAAGTTGAAACTTTCTCAACATCACATACACTATATTGGATTTGTTCTTATAACAATTTTAGCATTTTGGCAAATTGTATTTTTCGTTCATCCTGTAAAATACGATATGATAGATTGTTATTTACCTTGGCGATATCACATAGGAGAATGCCTACAACATGGAAAATTTCCTTTCTGGAATCCCTATCAAGATTTAGGATACCCCATCCATGCCGACCCATCGAGTGGCGCATGGTACCCTATTGTATGGATCATTGGATATTTCTTTGGATATGACGTATTTACCATTGGCATGGAAATGTGGTTACATATTATCGTAGCTGGAATTGGTTTTTATAAACTTTCCAACACGCTTCAAAACAATAATAATATATCATTCATAGCAGCAATCAGCTATATGCTTTGTGGAATTTTTATAGGCAATGCACAACATTTAACTTATACCATAAGTGCTTGTTGGATTCCTTTTATCTTGAACTATTACATTCGAATGATTTCTGAACCTTCCTATTTGAATAGTATCAAAACTGCCATTCCCCTTTTTTTACTATTAACAGGAGGGTATCCTGCATTCACAATTATTTTATTTTATTTTATTTCCATCTTATTTATATACGCGATCCTATCTAATAGGATAAACAAAAAATATTTTGCTCCTTTCATTAAAAGAAATGCCTTGTTTTTTATACTAACAATTATACTTAGTTCAGGCCTTCTAATTTCTGTATGGGAGGTGAGTCCTTATATATCAAGAACAAATGATTTTGGAATTAAACAAGCATTATTTTGCCCATTCTCACCCCAATCAAGTATTTCATTTATATTACCATTTGTAGTAATTAAAAACATGGATTTTTTTGCTACCGACCTATCTATGAGCAATGCTTATTTTGGAATTTTATTTTTCATGTTTTTTATTGCTAGTTTTTTTATTAAAAAACCAACTTTATATAAAATAATTTTTGCATTTTCATTTGCATGTTTACTAGCTTCATTTGGATCATACCTTCCTGTTAGAGAGTTTTTGTTCGACTATGTCCCATTAATGAATTTATTCCGATTTCCTAGTTCATTCCGTTTATTTGTAATCATTGGCTTTATTATATTAGCTGCACACTGGCTAGATTTTTTTATGAAAAATGAAACAAAAAAAACTATAAAAATTATTAAAATTATTCTTTACACTTTTATTATTCTGTTAATCACAATAATAATAATCGCACGCTTACAGGGCTATTTAACTATAAAGCAATTTGTAGCTAACGAATTATTCATTTTCTCCGATGTATCTACAATATTTCAGCATGCCGCATTTCAAGGAGCTATCCAATTGCTTGTTATAAGTTCTTTTTTATATCTATTAATTAAAATAAAAAACAAGCAAACATTATTAAAATATACCGCTGTTAT
>JAEUTT010000504.1 GCA_016787165.1 Bacteroidia bacterium
GTTGTAGTTAGTCAACCAGCAACTAATAATTTATCAGCAACAAGTATTCCTGCTCCTCAAAGTAATGTGAATTATAAAGTTCAAATTGCTGCGTTACAAAATGCCGTAGGTATTAATGTTCTAGCTAACAGATACGGAATCAATGAAAAAATAAATATGGAAATGACTGGTGGTTTAACAAAATACACTATCGGTTCACATAATGAATACAAATCGGCAAGAGATGCAAGAGAAGTAGCAAAAAACAAAGGTATTCAAGGTGCTTTTGTAACAGCATACAATGCAGGTAACAGAATAACAGTTCAGGAAGCATTGATGATTACTAAACAAAATTGGTATCGTTAATCATTTTACTCCATTAACTCAATTATAGTATGTTAGGTATTAAATTGAGTTTTTATTATATTTGTGTACATGTCAAAACGGGTTAGTATATTCTCTTTTCTCTTTTTTCTAACATTGAATTTTAGTTTGTATTCACAAACAGATAGTTCAAGTGTTGATGAACCTTCAACTAAATCAGCAGAAAATGTTATTGAGTCTCCCAAAGAAACAACTGGTTTTGTTTTTAAGCCAACAATAGGTTTAGGTACAGGTATGTTTTCATATTATGGCGATACGTATGATAAAAAATTTCAAGCGCCAATGGTTAGTCGAATTGCCTATGAAATGTTTGTATCTCAGCCATTCAATGATTATCTAAATTTTAATTTTTATGTATTATTTGGTAAGCTTGGAGCCAATGAACGAAATACATCAAATGGAAGAAATGTTAATTTTCAATCGGAAATAAGAGCAGGAGGGATTAATTTACAATATAATTTCGGAAATTTTTTACCAGCCAATCGAACAGCTAGTCCTTATATTACATTGGGTGTTGAGTCATTTGAGTTTTTATCTAAAACAGATTTGTTTGATAAAAATGGGAATAAATATTATTATTGGACGGATGGAACAATAAGAAATATTGATCAAAGTGCACCTAACGCATCTACAGCAATAGAATTAAAACGAGATTATACCTACGAGTCGGATATTAGAGAAACTAATCCTGATGGTTTTGGCAAATATCCTGAGCGTTCATGGGCAATTCCTGTTGGTGCAGGAGCTCAATTTAAAATCAATAATTATTGGGATTTTAGAATAGGAGCAACGATGCATTTTACTTTTACCGATTATATTGATGGCATATCTAGTAACAGTGTGGGGAATAGAGTGGGGAATGGTAAAAATGATCATTTTATGATGAGTTCATTTTCATTACACTATAATTTAGGAACAAAAAAACGCGGACCAAAGGAGATGGATGAAAAAGGAAATTTTGAAGATGTTGATTTCTACGCTCTTGATATGACAGACATGGATAAGGACGGAGTAATTGATACTCAAGATGAATGTCCTGGTACACCTTTAGGCGTTCCGGTTGATGCAAAAGGTTGTCCTTTAGATGATGATGAGGATGGTGTTCCTAACTATCAAGATGATGAGCTAGATACTCCAAAAGGAATGTTAGTTGATATTAAAGGCGTTCAATTAAATGATTCTACTTTAGCTTATCAATATGCTTATTATATTGATTCTACTGGTGCATTTAATAAAGTAGAATACAGTAGTCATAACGCTGCCGCATTTAAAAATTACTCACAAAAAGAATATACTGTAGAACTAGGAACATTTAGAAGAGGTTTGCCGGCAGAGTTGATGACAAAATATTTAAGCATCAATGATATTTCTAGTACAAATATAGATGACTCTACAACCATTTACACTGCAGGTAAGTTTAATAATTTGTTGGATGCAGAAAAAAGAAAACAGCAGTTACATGATGAAGGACTAACAAATTCCAAAGTGGTTTATAAACAAAATGGAAAATATTACGATGCCCCAAAATATGGAAGCAATAATGTGGCATCCAATACATCTACAACTTCTACAACTTCAAATAATACAAATACCGCTACCACAAACAATACTGCTAATAATAGTACGAATAACAGTTC
>JAEUTT010000536.1 GCA_016787165.1 Bacteroidia bacterium
TCTGTGACTACTACCACAAATACACCTGTTAATAATTATGTTTTATCTGGTTACAATGGGGTATATGGCTGCCAAATACCCATGAATGCTAGTAATTTTTCAAATGCCAAAAAGAGCATTGCTTCAAAAAGCTTTGATGAAAGCCGACTAACAATAGCCAAACAAATAATTGGAAGTAATTGCCTATTATGTTCTCAAATAAAGGAATTATTGGAATTAATGAGCTTTGAATCAACTAAATTAGATTTAGCAAAATTTGCTTGGCATCATACGCTGGATAAAGGCAACTATTATTTGCTCAATGATGCATTTACTTTTGAATCATCAATTAGTGAGTTAAATAAATATATTCAAACTCATTAAAGAAATTACTTCCAATAAAAAAGCCATTGTAGTTGATAACAACCTACAATGGCTTTTTTGTTGCACACTTATTTTAGGACGGGTCAACCCTTTAACTCTTCTCTTAATTGTTTAGAAGTTTTTTTGCTACCATCATGACTCCAGCCTGGAGGCCCCAATACATACATTAATTTTGATTTGAAAGTTGGTGCTTTTTTAAAGTCATTAACTATGTTTATCCATTCATGAAATACCATTTTTAATGGATGATATGTTTTTATATTCTCAGTTAAACCAAATACCACCTTGGTATCTTTTTCTTCTGCTTGAAAAGTACCAAACAGTTTATCCCAGATAATTAATACCATACCCATGTTTTTATCAAGGTATTTTACATTGCTAGCATGATGAACACGATGATGAGAAGGTGTAGATAAAAAATACTCTAAAAAGCCTAATTTATCTATTGTTTGTGTATGTATTAAAATACCATAAATTTGAGTAGCTGCATAAATAAACATAATGTCTACTCCTTTAAAACCCATCAAGGATAGTGGTATAAAATAAATAAAGCGATAAACTGGTTGAAATACCGAAGAGCGAAAACCTACGGTTAAATTATATTCTTCGGATGAATGATGAGTAATGTGTACTGCCCAAAAAAGCCTGCAAAAATGGTCAATACGATGTAACCAATAAAACATAAAATCTTGTGCTAATAATAAAACTCCCCAATAAGCATATTGATTTTCGATGCTAAAAAACTGATATTGAAAGAAAAAATTAAGCACAAAAAGACACAAAACTCTCAATACAATATCCAAGGTGAAATTTAAAGCCGATAAATAAACGTTTGCTAATACTCCTTTTAGACTGTAATAATGCTTTTGGTGAAAGTAGCTAAATAAAATTTCGGCACCTATTACAATAATATAAATAGGAGTAGTAATGGCTATCAGCAATTCTTCTCTAAATTCTGTCATGGCTCTATAATAAAGGTTTTCGAAGGTAAATATAGCCATTTTATAAGAATAAAAAAGGGCAAAAAAGGGTGAAAAATGACAAAAGCCCCTAAAATAGGGTTATTAACAAAAAAGCGATTTTTCAACAAAATTGCACTTTTCTCTTAAAAGGTTTGCTTTGTATAGGTTTTATGTTCTAATTTAGTTACATAATAATTAATGTTTAACCCTTAAAAAAAAACAAAATGAACAAAGCAGAATTAGTTGACGCAATTGCATCAGAATCAAAATTAACTAAAGCAGATGCACAACGTGCATTAGACGCGTTTGTTAACGCTACAACAAAAGCACTTAAAAAAGGTGACAGAGTTGCATTAGTTGGTTTCGGATCTTTCTCAGTTACAAAAAGAGCTGCACGTAATGGTCGTAACCCACAAACTGGTAAAACGATTAAAATTGCTGCTAAAAAAGTAGCTAAATTCAAAGCTGGTGCTGATTTAGCAAAAACAGTTAACAAATAATTGTTTGCTATTTAGTCAAACAAAAAAGCTACGCTTACCGCGTAGCTTTTTTGTTTTTAATGAGCATCAAAATAATGCTGTCGACTTTTATTTAAGATATACTCTATCTTTTTAATTTCATCATTTAGATCTAAACCACTCTCCTCCCCTGTATTCTGAATTTTAAAAATTAAATTTTCTAAACTGCTATTACTATCCATTTTAGCTTGAAATGCATCAAATGAATTTGTTGCTAAAAAATAAAATACGACATAAAAAGAATCCTTCAATTCAAATGAACAAACCTGATTGCAATCAAATCGTTCAAACAAATGATTGGCATCTTCCAATAGTTTGTATACCTGTTCATTGGTAAAAGCTATCATTTTACCTTTTTTAGTTTAGCCATATAAAAACCATCAAATCCATCCTTTGCTAATATTTTGCAATCTTCCATAAATGTAAAATCAGAATGATTTTTTAAAAACAATTCTACCTGATGCTGATTTTCACTGGGCAATATACTGCATGTTGCATATACCAATATTCCATCGAGCTTTAACATGCTTGAATAAGTTGATAGTATATGTTGTTGCGTTTTTATTATTTCAGTTATAAAATCTAAATTCAATTTCCATTTAGCATCCGGATTACGCTTTAATATCCCCAATCCAGAACAAGGAACATCCAACAATAACCTATCAGCTACATTTTTTAATTGATGAATTGTTTGCTCATTAATCAATCGTGTTTTTATGATTTTAACTCCTCCCCTTTTTGCTCTGCGTTCAAGCTCAATCAACTTTCGTTCTTCCACATCCATCGAAATAATGTTTCCTGCATTTTTCATCAATGCTGCTATGTGTAATGATTTCCCTCCTGCACCCGCACAAGCATCTATCACTGTCATTCCCGAATTTAAATCTAAAAAGGGTGCTATTAACTGTGAAGACGCATCCTGAATTTCAAAAAAACCATTTTGGTATTCTTTTAAGGATTGTAAATTTTGTCGCTTTACCAACTTTAAAGCATCTACAGAAGTGTTAA
>JAEUTT010000544.1 GCA_016787165.1 Bacteroidia bacterium
AGGTAGTAGATATATTAAATAAAAATAGAAAGCCGAAATGGATTGACATGCATAACTTGAGAGTTATAAAGTATGGCGACCATTTACATATTGATGCGCATATTACTTTGCCTTGGTATGATCAATTAGAAGATTCTCACATAGAAGTTACTGCGGTAGAGGATTTGATAAAAGATAAATTAGAAGGCGATGTAGAGTTTTTTATCCATGCCGACCCTTGTTTGCCAACTTCTTGTTCTATTTGCACAATAGATACTTGTTTGCACCGCAGAACACAATTTTTAAAACGTCTAGATTGGACGTTGGAGAATATGCTTCCGGATAAAAAGCATAACTATAAAGTAGATTGATTTTTTTTATTCAAAAAATCTTTTTCAATTAATTCCACTTTGCTAATTGATTTACGTAGCCAATGTAATTTTAATTCAGTTTTTTCTTCTTCACTTAAATGCCAATTGACATCCAATGTATGCAGCTTTTCAACAAGTGTGTGTAAGCACAATGCTGCTGATACTGAAATGTTAAAACTTTCGGTAAAGCCATACATTGGAATCATTACATAATCATCAGCATGTTCTTTAACCGTTTCTGAAATGCCTGTGAGTTCGGTTCCAAAAAAAATTGCTAAAGGTTTGTCAACAGGTAAATCACTTAATTCGTAACCATTTTTATGGGGAGAAGTAGCAACAATTCGATAGCCTTTTGACTTTAATTTTTGAATACAATCCAAGGTGTTATTTTCAGCTTTTCTGTATTTATGAAGGTTTAGCCATTTTGGGGAACCCATTGCAATATCTTTATTTACAGTATAGGCGTGCTTGTTTTCAATAATATGAATATCTTGGATACCAAATATATCGCAAGAACGTAATACTGCACTT
Source organism: Bacteroidia bacterium (assembly GCA_016787165.1). Lineage (GTDB taxonomy): Bacteria > Bacteroidota > Bacteroidia > 2-12-FULL-35-15 > 2-12-FULL-35-15 > 2-12-FULL-35-15. The sequence continues at coordinate 882 of JAEUTT010000544.1, forward strand.
GCATTGTGTGGTTGGTATAAATCTTCCAACGCAATGGTGATGTGCCTTGTTCTGTATGCTAAAACCTCATCAAATTTAGCTTTGCGTGTTTCTGATACAAATTGAGATAAATAGTCAATCAGTTCTTCCACCATTATGCTTATACTTTTTTGTTCGACTTAGCTACTAAATTTGCAATACGGTAGAGTAGGCGAGCACCTACATTTGCATCCCATTCATCTGCTCCCGGTGTTATTTCATTAATATCAAAAGCGATGATTGTTTTTTTACTTTCAACTATTTTTTCAATTAAAAATAAAATTTGTTCAGCTTCAAATCCTCCTGCAACTGGTGTTCCTGTGTTCGGACAAAGTTTTGGGTCTAATCCATCAATATCAAAACTCAAGTAAATTTTATCAGGTAATTCTTTGATAATATCATCACAAATTTTTGCCCATGATTTACCATTGTATTCATTGTGTTTAATATCTCTATCAAAAAACGTTTTAATTCGTCCTTTTGATTTTTGAATAATATCAACTTCTGCTTCACAATAATCTCTAATACCCACCTGAACCAACTTAGACACTTCTTTAACTTTTAGTGCATTAAACATAATGGATGCATGTGAAAATTCAAATCCTTCGTATGCATCTCTTAAATCGGCATGTGCATCTATTTGTAGTATTCCAAATGATTTATGCTTTTCACTTAATGCTTGTATCATTCCTAGCGGAGTGCTGTGGTCGCCACCTAAAAGTGCAACCACTTTATTTTTATTCATAAAATGTAAAACTCGTTGCTTTACCCATGCATTCATATTTTTACATTCACCATTTATTTCGGTTTGAATTTTTTTCATTTTAGGGTTGCTCGTTGCTGACTTTCCATCTTCAAGCATACCAATGTATTCTTCTGCTTTTTTTCTAAGTACATTGCTTAGCTTATGAATTTCTTTTGGGATTTTATCCATAGCTAATCCTATTTTCCATGCATCTTTTATTTTTGGGTCGTACAAATCAACTTGAAACGAAGCATCAAAAACAGCTTTTGGTCCTTTTGCTGTTCCTGCCGAATAAGAAACAGTAACTTCCCAAGGAACAGGAACAATTACCACTTCAGCTTCATCTGTAGTAAAAGGTAAGCCATATATATTTGCATTTTTATCCCCCAAATTATTAGGGTCAAATTTTTTTATTTTTTCGGATTTGCTCATACGCTAATTTTTTTATTGGAGTGCGAAAGTACTAAAACTTGTTATTAATAAATGTGTTTTTTACTATTTCATATTTACAAACTGCAATGGTAGTTCATAATTTCCATTACGCATCAATGCAATAACAGCCTGTAAATCATCAATTTTTTTTCCGGTAACTCTTACTTGGTCATCCATGATTTGTGCTGTTACTTTTAGTTTTGAATCCTTAATGTCTTTCACAATTTTTTTGGCTATTTCTTTATCAATACCTTCTTTTACTTTTATTTCTTTTCTAATCATCATTCCTGATGCAGCTGTTTCTTTACCAAAATCTAAACACAATGGATTTAAATTTTGTTTAATCATTCGTGAACGTATTGCATCCGTTATGGCTTCCAAGCGCATATCATTTTCTGTTAATATTTGTATAGTTAGAGCTTTTTTATCATAATTAATTTCACTTTTTGAGCCATTAAAATCAAAACGATTTAAAATTTCTTTGCGTGCAACATTGATTGCATTGTCTAGCAATTGTGCATCTACTTTGTTTACTATGTCAAATGAAGCCATTTTTGAGTTAATTGTTTTAGGTTTAAAGTTACGTTTTTGCAGTTTACTAGCTGTTTCTAATGTCTGCTATCATACACCGAGCACTTCCACCACCATAT
>JAEUTT010000050.1 GCA_016787165.1 Bacteroidia bacterium
GTATAATGAAAATCCAAATGAAGCAAGATTTGGATTACAGCTAGCACTCTGCTATCAAACAATTAAAAACTTCAAAGAATTACGAATTATTATTGATGAGCTAAAAGCTAAAAAATTAAATAATATGCCTCGAATAGAATACCTTGATGGCATCGTTTTATTGGCAGAAAATAAACCCAAAAAAGCATTGGCTGCTTTAAAAAGTGCGGAAAGCAATATCGGACATATGTATTCTTTACACATTTCGCTAGGGCATGTGTACCTTAAAATTAAAAAATGGGAAGATGCCGAAAACAGCTTTAGAAAAGCATTGCAAATTGATATCAATAATGCTCATGCTTCACATGGATTAGGCATTACGCTTATACGACAAGAAAAATACGAAGAGGCTATTGATTCGCTTTTAACAGCCATTGGTTTGTTATTTTATTTTCCTGAAGCACATTATCATTTAGGAGAAGCATTGTATAATATAAAACAATACGAAAGAGCAATTGAGGCTTTTAATGTTGCCATTACTATGAATCCTGGATACAAAAAAGCTCATGAATGGCTTATTAAGATTTATGAAAAACATTTGCATCTTCCTGAAAAGGCAGAGCCAATAAAAAAATTTATTATGGAAAAAATAAAAGGTACCATTTATGTTGTTTCTGGGTTACCACGTTCGGGAACATCTATGATGATGCAAGCACTAAAAAATGGAGGCTTGGAAATATTAACAGACAATCTAAGAAAAGAGGATGAAAATAATCCTAAAGGATACCTGGAATTTGAAAAAACTAAAAAATTAGCACAAGATAATTCATGGATAAATGAAGCAAATGACAAGGTTATTAAAGTAATTGCACAACTACTACAATTTTTACCAGATTCATTTAACTATAAAATAATTTTTATGGAGCGAGAAATGACAGAAGTTTTAAAATCGCAACAAAAAATGCTTGGTAGAGACACCTCTATTTACCCAACTGCCATTGCCGAAACCTTTTCAAAACAATTGGAAACAACTAAAAATTGGATAAAAGGACAACCGAATATGGAAATAATGTATGTTAATTACAAAGAAATGATAGAAAATCCAGAACAAACTGCCGAATCAATATCTAGCTTTTTAGATGTAGATTTAGACATCCAAAAAATGGCAGAAAGTGTAGACAATAAGCTTTACAGGAATAAATCTATATAAAAATTAAAAGTGAGATTTTAAAAAATTTTGAGATTTTAAAAATTTGCACTACATTTAGTTTTTGAAAACTAGTAAAAACTTAAATCAAAAATAATCATGGATAAAAATTCTACTTTAAACAAAAAATTAAAATCGTATTCTGCTTTAGCGGGAACATTAATTGCAGCAGGAAGCACAGCTGATGCACAAATTGTTTACACCAATGTTAATCCGGATGTTACATTAACACTGGCAGGTACTGCTACCTATAATTTGGATTTAGATAATGGTGGTGTAATTGACTTTATACTTGCAACTGGCTCTGATACTTATATGTATAATGGCACTTTTCCTGTTCCTTACAACTATGCTATTGTTGCTCCAAATCCTGTAACAACCAATGCTATAAGTGGCGATGCAGATAACAATGCAATTGCACACAGCTTAAACGACCCTATTGACAACAACTTAACTTGGAACGACCAAAGTGTAAGCCCTATACAATATTTAGGCGTAACAATTCCATTGATTTCCTACACCGTAGGTAATTTTCCTGGCACTACAGATAAATATATTGGATTTAAATTTGACTTAGCAGGGCAAACACATTATGGTTGGGCAAGAGTTGATGTTAGTGCTCTTTCAAATCAAATTGTATTAAAAGATTACGCATATGATGCAACACCAAACACTCCAATTCCTGCTGGAGCAACTGTTACATCTATCTTCGAAAATTTAGCAAACAATACAAACATTTTTGCAACTGATAATGTAATCAATGTTCAGTTAAACAAACCTACAGTAGGAACGTTAGTTGTTACAGACGCACTTGGTAAAGAAATTGCAAAGGAAACTATTAACAATACAAACATTGCTATTTCTATGAAAGAACAGAGTGCAGGTGTTTACTTTGTTACTATCAGACAAGAAGAAGGGAGCTACACTAAAAAAGTAATGATTAAATAATAAGAGCAATCTATTAAAAAAAGCCTTCAAAATTTTTGAAGGCTTTTTTATTGTACAACAAACCAGTTGTTGAGTAAATTTTCCTTGTTATATAACAACATTTTATTTGTTGTATAATCGACAACTGATTTTCCCGCCTGTTCACAAATAGCTTGTCCGGCAGCTGTATCCCATTCCATAGTAGGTGCAAATCGGGGATAAACATTAGCACTACCTTCGGCAACCAAACATAATTTTATGGAACTGCCGGATGAAATAAAATCTAACTCCTTATGAATCGTTTTTAATCCGTCAATAAACATTTCCGTTTCTTCACTTAAATGTGAACGGCTTGCAACCACTGTAAATTTTTGTTTCTTATTTTCAATGGGCAACTTTTCTGCTAAAGCAATTAATGCATCTAAATCAAAAGATTTAAAATTAGCGACATTTATTTTATAGCTTCCTAAATCTTGCGCTGCAAAATACAATTCACCCCCTACTGGAATATAAATTACACCTAGTATTGATTTTTGCTCATTTATTAATGCAATATTTACGGTAAACTCTCCATTACGTTTTACAAACTCTTTTGTTCCATCCAAAGGATCTACCATCCAAAAATATTTCCAGTTTTTACGTTCACTATATTCAATCAACTTTCCTTCTTCACTCAACACTGGCAATTGTGTCTCTTTTAAAATAGAACAAATTATTTCATGCGCATTTTTATCGGCAACAGTTAAAGGAGAATTATCAGCTTTATGCTCCACATCAAAAGCAGAATTATATACTTTTAAAATTTCCTCCCCCGCTTTAACAGAAGCAACAATAGCCGTATGCAATAATTTTTTAATATCCACCCGAGCTTAAATTTGATTGTTTTTCTCCTTTTATTTCGGCAACTAAATTATCTACCAATCGGCTGGCACCAAAGCGAAATAATGAAGGTGTTAGCCATTCTTTACCCACTATTTTTTCTGTTAATCTTAAATACTGTGCAGCTGTATTGCCATCCGAAATTCCACCGGAAGGCTTAATTCCGCACTTTTTACCCGATGTAACATAAAAATCTTTAATGGCTTGTAACATCACGCAAATAGCAGGGAGTGTTGCATTTACGCCTATTTTTCCCGTTGATGTTTTAATAAAATCTGCTCCGGCATGTAATGCTATATCGCTTGCAATACGTATGTTGTCAAGTGACTCTAATTCTCCGGTTTCCAAAATTACTTTTAATGTTGTTGATTTGCATGCTTCTTTAAATGCAGCCACTTCGTCATAAATAAAATTATAATTTCCTTCTAAAAATTTCCCTCTTGAAATTACCATATCAATTTCATCTGCGCCTTGTTCTATGGCATATTTTGCTTCCTCCACCCTTAATTTTAAAGGAAGTTGGGCAGACGGAAAAGCACCTGCTACTGAAGCCACTTTTTGATGGCTGCCTTTTAACTCATTTTTGGCAACAGCTACTAGTGTTGGATACACACACACGGCAGCAGTACCTGTTGTAATCGCTTTTTTGCAAAGTTCTTTTATTCGTTGCTCGGTATCTTTCCCTTCTAATGCTGTTAAATCTACAAGTGATAATGCCAGCTTTAGCTCATCTTGTGAAGCAGCATCCTTGGATAGTTCATTGATAATTTTTTCGACAAGAGAATTATCTACTTTCGGAAAATTGTTATGATTATAAGTGCTCATAAAACAAAGGTAATGGAAAAATATTTTTGTAGATTAAAAATAAGGTTTACATTTGTAATCGAAATGAAAACAACAAACTTCCATAAATCAACAAACAAATACAACACAATGACGTGTTGTATGGCTTGCTTTTATTAATTTACGGAAGGATACAATACAATACCAAATTCATTAAAAAGGTCTTTCCATAACAGGTTAGACCTTTTTTATTTAATTTTAGTACATGAATAACAATATTTTTCCAACATCAGATATCTTGCAACGAGCAGATAAAGAAACATTGCTCAAGCAAAAAGGTGTTTGCATTTGGTTTACCGGTTTGAGTGGAAGCGGAAAAACTACGATTGCAATTGCTTTGGAAAAGGAGTTGCATGCAAAAGGATTACTCACCCAAATATTGGATGGTGATAATGTTCGAGCCGGAATCAACAATAATTTAGGATTTAGTGAAGCAGACAGAACCGAAAACATCAGGAGAATTGCAGAAGTAACAAAACTATTTGTCAATTGCGGAGTAATTACCATTTGTTGCTTCGTGAGTCCGACAAAAGAAATTAGAATGCTTGCAAAAAATGTAATTGGTGAAAAAGATTTCATAGAAGTATTTGTAAATACACCTCTTGAAATTTGTGAAAAAAGAGATGTAAAAGGATTGTATGCAAAAGCAAGAAAAGGAGAAATAAAAGATTTTACAGGAATTGATGCTCCATTTGACGTGCCACAAGAACCTTTAATAGTATTAGATACAAATCTATTGAGTATAGAAAAAAGCGTAGCCACTATAATTGAGAAATTAAAACTATAAAATGAGCAAAC
>JAEUTT010000056.1 GCA_016787165.1 Bacteroidia bacterium
ATATGTTGCAAACACTGTATTCTCGAGTAGGGTAGCTTGTAGTAATTAAGTAATTGCCAGATAAATTATAGGTATGTACAACCTCATATAAGCTGTAAAGAGTGTTAGTAGGAAAACTAAGCATTTGTCCATCTTTGGCAATTCCCGGGCATATAGTTGAGGCACCATTAATACGGTATGCAATGGCTGTATCACCATCCCCAAAATTTATTATTAGCTCGCAGTTGTTATTTTGTGTATTAAATGTATTTGAAAAAGTTCTGACGCTTATTTTGTATGTATTCCCTGAAAGATGTGTATAGGTAATGTCTCCTGACCTGTAGTTTTGGGAAAATAAGGGTAAGGATAAAAAAACAAAACCAAAAATAGTAGCTATGTACTTCATCTTTAATGTTATGTTTTGCTAAGTTAGGCTAAATACAAAGTGGATGCAATTAATTTTTTGCTTTTTTAAAGTCGATTGTTGAGCTAATTCCTACTTGCACTGTATGATTATTTTCTATTTGAATACCGTTTGCTTTTACAATTAGTTGATTTAAGTAGCCAATTTCAAGTCGACCAATAATTGGAATTTTGTATCCTATTGCTAAGTAGGCTCTGTTTTGATCAAAAATATTGAGTGCTACATTTTTTCCAAAATTTATAAATAACTCATCGTAAGCAGAAATATAAATTGTTTTATCTTCAATTGTACTGTTGTTTAATGGGATTGAAAATCGGTTTAAAAGTCGGAATCTATTGGTATACACTGCGCTCCCTGGTTTATAAGTATCGTCTTTGTAGATAGGATTTTTAACAAATCGTTGCTCTAAACGAAAGCGGCTAATCCACTCACACTTTTTTAAAGGAGTTTTAATTTGTACTTGCTCCCAAATTCTATCTTCCGGAAATGTTGATTTTGAAGGAAGTTTGCCATAGGGATAGGTTTCTACAAAACAGTAACCAACAGTTAGTGTAATGTTGCTGTTTGCGTGATAATTTATTCCGCCACGTAGTAAAAGTTGTTGGGGGTGTATTAAATAGTCGTTTCTTCTGATTTGTGCTTCTAAATGAAGTCCCCACTTTTCTGTGAGCTTATGGCTACCAAAATACATAAGCCAACCATTGTAATGTTCTTCAGTCTGTTTGTTGGTTTGTGCAAAAGTGATAGCAGATAAAAAGAATAAAAAAAGTAATGTTATTTTATTAATCATCGACATAAGTATATTTTCTGCTTTCTTTTTATCTGTTTATATAAAGAAAGATTTAATAATTTTCAGCAAAATAAACATAGAATTTTGCCTTTAATTCATATCAAAAATGATGCTAAATTTTTCAGAAAAATTTTAATAGTTAATTACTTGTTCCTCCATATTTGCAGGCAATTCACGGTACTCATATTTTTGAGTGCGTAATTGAGGTTCAAATCCTGCTTCTTTGATAGCATCTTGAATGCTTTTGGATGTAAAGCGGTGCGGAGCTCCAGCTGCAGATACAACATTCTCTTCAATCATAATACTACCAAAATCATTAGCGCCAGCATGAAGACATAATTGAGCCACTTCCTTGCCTACTGTAAGCCAACTAGCTTGTATATTAATTACATTGGGTAACATTATTCTACTCATTGCAATCATTCTAACATATTCATCTGCTGATACATTGTTGCTAATGCCTTTGATTCGTTTTAAAAGTGTTCCATCATCCTGAAAAGGCCAAGGAATAAACGCTAAAAATCCATTTGCTGTTGTTGGTTTTTCACTTTGTACTTCTCTAATCCAAACTAGATGTTCAAACCGCTCTTCAATGGTTTCAATATGTCCGAACATCATGGTTCCAGATGTGGTAATGTCTAGTTGATGTGCTGCACGCATTACATCTAACCATTCACGACCAGTGCATTTTCCTTTTGAAATTAATCGTCTTACTCTGTCGTTTAATATTTCGGCTCCTGCACCAGGCAAACTGTCCATTCCAGCATCTTTTAATGCTTTTAAAACTTCGGTATGTGTTGATTTTTCAATCTTTGTAATGTGAGCAACTTCTGGTGGACCTAGTGCATGAAGTTTTACAGCAGGATATAACTTTTTTAACTCTTTAAACAAATCAACATAAAATTTTAGTCCTAATTCGGGGTGATGTCCTCCTTGAAGCAATAGTTGATCTCCACCATATTTAAGCGTTTCCTCTATTTTTTGTTTGTAGGTTTCAATATTGGTAATGTAAGATTCGGCATGCCCCGGAATACGGTAAAAATTGCAAAATTTGCAATTAGCAATGCATACATTGGTGGTATTCACATTTCTATCAATTTGCCAAGTAACCTTACCATCTGGCTTTTGAATTTTTCTTAACTCATTGGCAACAAAGGCTAATTCGGCTGTTGAAGCATTTTTAAATAAAAACACACCTTCTTCTTGGTTTAAAAATTCAAAATTTAGTGCTCGTTTTAATAAGGAATTTATGGTCATTTGCGGACTGATAATCGGTTAATAAATAGTGTAAAACTTAGCAAATACTTTTTTTACATTTACAGCTAACAAAATTACGAATAATAATGACGTTAATAACTAAAAAGCTTTCAATAAATAACAATGATCACATTGTTTTGTTGTGCACTAAAAATTATGATTTTGCTTTAAACGGTTTTTCAAAAATCGAAATTGATTTCATAAAAACCGAAATAACCAAAAATGACAAAAAGCAAATAGTCATTAATCAATTAAAGCGGTATTTTTTTATCCAATTAATTGATGAGAAAAAACAACAGTATTTAACAATAGATAATTTGAGAAGAGCAGCAAGCTCTATGCATACGTTTATTGCTGATGCAAAAATAAATTCAATATCAATTGTGGATGCTCAAAATAAAGCCACAGAAACCATTGCTTTTGTTGAAGGATTAGCATTAAGCAATTATCAGTTTTTGAAATACAAAAAAGATAAAAAGAAAGACGAAAATTCATTGAAACAAATTGCCATTGTTTCAAAAAATTGCACTGAACAAATGATAAAAGAGTTGAATGTTGTTATTGAGGCAACTTTTATTTCAAGAACATTGGTGAATGAGCCTGTTAATTATTTAACAGCTACTCAGCTTTCAAAAGAATTTCAAAAGTTGGGAAAAGAAGCAGGTTTTGGAGTAGAAGTGTTTAATAAAGCAAAAATTAAAGCGTTGAAAATGGGAGGTTTGCTTTCTGTAAATTTAGGAAGTAAAGAGCCGCCTACCTTTAGTATCATGACTTACAAACCTAAAAATGCGAAGAACAAGCAACCAATTGTTATAGTTGGCAAAGGAGTGGTTTATGATACAGGAGGCTTGAGTTTAAAGCCCACAGCCAATAGTATGGATATGATGAAGTGCGACATGGCTGGAGCGGCTGCAGTTGCAGGAGCAATGTATGCCATTGCAAAAGCAAAACTTCCTGTTTATGTTGTTGGAATTGTGCCAGCTACAGATAATAGACCAGGTGAAAATGCTTATGTACCAGGTGATGTGATTACGATGTACAATGGGTTAACGGTGGAAATGCTTAATGCAGATGCTGAAGGACGAATGATATTGGCAGATGCTTTAGCGTATGCTCAAAAATATAAGCCAGAATTAGTAATAGATTTAGCGACACTTACAGGTGCAGCAGTTGCTGCAATTGGAACATCGGCTATTGTAGCAATGGGAACAGCAGATGAAAAAGTAAAAAATAAATTAAAACAAAGTGGCTACAACACATTTGAACGTATTGCAGAAATGCCTTTTTGGGACGATTACGATGAGATGATAAAATCGGATATTGCAGACATGAAAAATATTGGTGGCCCGTATGCGGGTAGTATAACTGCTGGGAAATTTTTGGCTCGCTACATTGATTACCCTTGGATGCACCTAGATATTGCAGGTCCGGCATTTTTAACATCAAAAGATGCTTACCGTGTAAAAGGTGGTACAGGAGTTGGTGTACGTTTGTTAT